>CBDUMB010000008.1:0-18110 GCA_965368205.1 uncultured Pseudomonadaceae bacterium
GCAGTTCGGTCATCTGCTCATCGTCCATGGGCTCAGCAAACTTTTCCGATATTTCGTTGTACTCGTTGATGACAGCCATGATCGAGGCAACGCCCTGCTCCACGTTACCGCGCACATCAAGCTCGTCATCCAGCTGAGGTTCCTGAGGCAGGTAACCGACGTTGATGTCTTTCTGCGCGCGGGCCTCGCCGTCAATCTCGGTATCGATACCGGCCATAATGCGTAACAGGCTGGATTTTCCTGAGCCGTTCAAACCCAGGACACCAATTTTGGCGCCCGGGAAAAAAGACAGGGATATGTTTTCCAGAATAATGCGCTTTGGTGGCACTACTTTGGTGACGTTCTGCATGGTGTAAACGTATTGCGCCATGTCGCTCCTTTAAGCGTTGTCGGCCGCACGCGGCTAAGCAGCCTGCGTCCATTTTTAAGAAGCGCGCAGTATACGGGTGTGGTGCCAATAGCCCCAGCCCAAATATGGTGGCAATCTAATTCACGTTGAACATGAGGCTTTTTTTTAATCATGCTAAAAAGCTTTCGGTTACAATAGCGTCTTTCAAACAGCCGACCTACGCGGCTGACTCCCATCCAGGTAAAAACACAGGGCAGACCATGTTTGCAGGTAATGAAACCATTGCAGGATTTGATGATGAATTGGCCGCAGCAATCGCTGGGGAAAATGTGCGCCAGGAAGAGCACATTGAATTAATAGCCTCGGAAAACTACGCCAGTCCCAGGGTGCTGGAGGCCCAGGGCAGCGTGCTCACCAACAAATACGCGGAAGGTTATCCGCACAAACGCTACTACGGTGGCTGTGAGTATGTTGATCAGGTGGAAGTGCTGGCCATCGATCGTGCAAAAGCATTGTTTGGCGCGGATTATGCCAACGTGCAGCCACATTCCGGGTCCTCGGCCAACTCAGCGGTGTACCTTGCGCTGATGGAAGCAGGTGACACGGTGCTGGGTATGAGCCTTGCCGACGGCGGCCATCTGACGCACGGCGCTTCGGTGAATTTTTCCGGACGGCTCTACAATGCGGTGCAGTATGGAATTGATGCCAGCTCGGGTGAAATGGACTATGACGCCATTGCTCGCCTGGCAAAAGAACACAAGCCGAAAATGCTGATGGCCGGTTTCTCAGCCTACTCAAGAATTGTCGACTGGCAGAAGTTCCGCGACATTGCAGATGAAGTGGGTGCCTACCTGGTGGTCGACATGGCCCATGTTGCCGGTTTGGTCGCCGCAGGTCTGTATCCTAATCCGGTGCAGATAGCAGACGTCACCACCTCAACGACTCACAAAACCTTAGGTGGCCCCAGAGGCGGCATTATTCTGGCGAAGTCGAATCCTGAGATCGAGAAGAAACTTAATTCTGCACTGTTCCCTGGCAGCCAGGGCGGCCCGCTGATGCATGTTATTGCGGGTAAAGCGGTGTGTTTCAAAGAAGCCATGAGCGATGATTTTGTCGCTTATCAGCGGCAGACGCTGGCCAACGCCAGCACCATGGCCAACCAGTTCATTGAGCGGGGGTATCGTGTTGTCTCCGGCGGAACCGATAATCATCTGTTCCTGCTTGACCTGGTAGACAAAGACATCACCGGCAAGGACGCTGACGCCGCGCTGGGCCGTGCCAATATCACAGTGAATAAAAACGCCGTGCCTAATGATCCACGCTCACCTTTTGTGACCAGCGGCCTGCGTATCGGCTCGCCGGCGGTTACCCGCCGCGGCTTTAAAGAAGCGGAGTGTGCAACCCTTACAGGTTGGATGTGTGACATTCTGGAAGATATTGAAAATGACAATATGGTGGGCAGTGTGAAGCAGCAGGTGGTTGAATTATGCCGGCGCTTCCCGGTGTACCCGAAAGTATAAGGAACGGTAGCCACTGTGCATTGCCCCTTCTGCAGAGCTGACGATACCAAGGTGATTGACTCCCGCCTGGTGGCTGATGGTGATGCTGTGCGTCGTCGTCGGGAATGTCAGGCTTGTGGCGAACGTTACACAACGTTCGAAACCGCCGAACTGGTGATGCCGAGGTTGATTAAACGTGACGGCAGCCGGGTGCCTTTTGATGATGCCAAGCTGAAGACGAGTTTAACTAAGGCGTTAGAAAAACGTCCGGTCAGCGTTGACCAGATTGAAACCGCCCTCACGCACATAAAAACCCGCCTGCGCTCTACCGGCGAACGGGAGATTCCTTCTCTGCAGGTGGGTGAAGAAGTGATGCGGGAATTGCGTGCTCTGGATCCCGTGGCCTATGTACGATTTGCCTCAGTCTACCGGGACTTTCAGGATGTCAGCGAGTTCACAGAAGAAATTCGCAAGCTGGTGAAAGAGACGTGACACCCTCCGATGGCGTGTTCCTTGCCGCTACCATTGAACTGGCTGAGCAAGGCCGCCTGACCTGCGCCCCCAATCCGCCTGTAGGGTGCATCATCGTTCGCAATCAACAGATTCTCGGCCGCGGTTATCATGTCCGCACCGGTGAAGGCCATGCTGAGGTGAATGCCATAGCTGATGCGGGTGGCGATATTCTTGGCGCTACTGTTTATGTGAGCCTGGAGCCCTGCGCCTTTGTGGGTCGCACCCCGGCGTGCGCGCAAACACTGATTGATGCTCAGGTGGCACGGGTCGTGATTGCCGCCACCGACCCACATCCGCAGGTTGCAGGTGCGGGTATCAGAATGCTGCGAGCGGCAGGTATCGAAGTCAATCTGCTGACCCAGGCAGCAGCCCTTGATCTGATTCAGGGTTATGTGTCCAGAGAATTGTCAGGCAAACCATTGGTCAGGTTGAAAACCGCCAGCAGCCTGGATGGTGCCACTGCGCTGGCCAGCGGCGAAAGCCAGTGGATTACCGGCGAAGCAGCCCGCCAGGATGTGCAGTATTGGCGGGCGCGCAGTGATGCCATTATTACCGGCGTGCAAACTGTTATTGAAGATAACCCGCAGCTGAATGTCCGCGCACCGCAATATCAGCATGCGCGCGCACCGTTGCGGGTTGTGCTGGACTCTCGCCTGTCAACGCCGCCCCAGGCAGCTGTGATCACGGATGGTGGCGCCACTCTGCTGGTGCATAACGCCAGTGTAGATGTGCCCGAACACCTGCATAATGCGCGTTCGGTAAGCTTATTGGCGTTACCTGGAGGTCCGCAGGACCTGAGCGCTGTGCTGCAGTACCTTGCCAGCCTGGGCTGTAACGAAGTACTGGTGGAAGCCGGCGCCAAAGTCTGCGGTAGCTTTGTTGCGGCGCAGTTGTGGGATGAATGGATATGTTACGTAGCACCCAAATGGTTAGGGGTAGCGAGTCAGCCGTTGGCGAATTTTACAGTTGCGCAACTCGACCAGGCGCCAACAGGAAAAGTGATGGATATAAGACAGATAGGCGACGACGTTTGTGTGCGTCTAAAGGCTGATCGTGGCGAATAACAAAACCAACATCTGGGCGCGGCGTAAAGCGCGGCGGGCCCTGGTGCAGGCGACTTATCAGTGGCAGCTGTCTGCCGGCAATCTATCTGACATCAAGGCCGAATTTTACGATTCAGAAGCACTGAAGAAAGCCGATGTTGAATTTTTCAATGAGCTGTTAACACATGTGGTCTACCACCCGTCAGAACTGGATGCGACTTACGCAGATCTTCTGGATCGCGCGGTAGACAAGCTTGATCATGTGGAACGGGCGATTCTGCGCCTTGCCGCGGCTGAGTTTAAACATCGTATAGATGTGCCTTACCTGGTGGTTATTGATGAGTACGTAGAGCTGGCCAAAACCTTTGGCGCCACAGACTCCTACAAATACATCAACGGTGTGCTGGATAAACTTGCCGGTAGTTTGCGCAGCATTGAAGTTCAGGCTGCAAAGCGTGGATGAATTTGCATTGATACGCGAGGTGGTTCGCCATCTCGCGGATCGTGCACAAGGCCCCTGGGTCACCCTGGGTCCTGGTGATGATGCCGCGGTGATGCAGCAATCCCCGGCTCACGATGCGGTGGCGTCCATCGATACCCTGGTCGCCGATGTTCATTTTCCTGCCAGCGCGCCCGCGTTTTATATCGGTTATCGCGCCCTCATGGTCAGCTTGTCAGATCTGGCCGCAATGGCTGCGCAGCCACGTTATGTGCTGGTGGCGCTGACGCTGCCTGCGGCAGACGTCTCCTGGGTAGGTGATCTGGCAAAAGGCATGGCGGCGGCCGCGCGCGTGTGTGACACGTATATCTGTGGTGGTAATTTCGCCCGTGGTCCACTCAGCATAACGGTTAGTGTGCAGGGTGAGGTACCAACAGGCAAAGCCGTCACCAGAGCAGGCGCACGGGTTGGTGATCACCTTTATGTGAGCGGCCCGTTGGGTCTTGCGGCGGCCTGTGTGCGTAACCGGAATTATCAGGTGCAGGACAAATTGAATGCCCTGCAGCGTGCCTACTTCATGCCCGCGGCGCGTTTTGATCTGTTGGCGGTATTGCGTTCGAACGCCCACGCTGCCATTGATATTTCTGACGGTCTGCTGGCGGATGCGCGTCATCTGGCTGAGGCATCCGGCGTCGGTGTGAACATCAATTCAGCGGATCTGAAACTTACTGAAGGTGTGTCGCTGGAAGATGTCCTGAATGGAGGAGATGATTATCAACTACTCGCCACTGCAGGTGTGCCTTTGCCCGGCATGATGAACATAGGCCAGATCAACTCGGGTACCGGTGTGAGTCTGGACGGCGTTGTGCAGCAGCCACACGGGTATAACCATTTTGTCGCTTAGCGTACGGAGCTTAACGCGACCGGAGGTGTTGTGGGCCAGCGGTCTGGGTCTTGGGTTTTTGCGGCCTGCGCCTGGTACCTGGGGTTCCGCCGGTGCCGTTGTCGTCTGGTGGTTATTCCTGGCTGAATTTGATCCGCTGATCCAGTTGTCGATCTGCGCTGCTTATTTTATCAGCGGCTGGGTTTGCAGCACGCTTGTGACGCGGACCTACGGCATTGATGACGCTGCTGAAATTGTGGCTGACGAGGTGGCTGGTATGTGGCTCGCGCTGGCCTTTTTACCGCCAACATGGTGGCTCGTGTTGCTTGCCTTCGGACTGTTTCGCCTGCTTGATATCCTCAAACCCGGCCCTATTGGCTGGCTTGACCGTGAGGTAAAAGGCGGTTTGGGCGTTATGCTGGACGATCTGCTTGCAGGTGCGGTGGTGGCAATTGTGTTGTACGTCGCAGTTTTGAGCTTGCGGGCGTCAGGCCTGACCCCGGCGCTGCTCTAGCCCGTTACACTGTCGCCTAACGCCCGTACACTGGGGACAGAAGATTGCGCAGCAGCTAATGGTGTTACTTCGAAGATGATGATTCCTCGCCAAAAATTAAACCTACGTACAGTCCTCATTCTCAGCCTGGGGTTACTTTTCAGTGCCGTACAGGTATCGGCCGCCGCGCCGGTAGAAGTGGTGGCGCTGTTCAAAGACCGCGCGGTGGTGCGAACGGCGGGTGAACAGCAGATGTTAAAAGTGGGTGAGACGTCGCCCGCTGGTGTGAAACTGCTGCAGGCAGACACAGCTGGCGCTCGCGTAAGCTATGGGGGGCAGGAATATCAGCTCAGTCTCACCGCTCGGGTCGCCGGGAGTTTTGCCAAGCCGACCTCGGAATCTGTGCGCATCAGCCGAGATTCTGTTGGGCAGTACCGAATGCGGGGTGCACTCAATGATCATATGGTTGATTTTCTTATCGATACGGGTGCTTCAGTGGTGGCGTTAAGTGAGCGGCAGGCACAACAGATGGGGCTCAACTATCAGTCCGGTCAGCGCGGCACTGTGCAGACCGCACAAGGTAACGCCAATGCCTATTTTCTGCTGTTAGATCGAGTCACGCTGGGTGGCATCACGCGAAACAAAGTCAGGGCCACGGTGATTGAGGGTATGTACCCGACGGATGTGTTGTTGGGGATGTCGTTTCTGAACTCCCTCAATCTGAACGATAACAATGGTGTGTTAACCCTGACGGCCAAGTTCTAGTGGTCAGCGCCCCGGGTTGGGTCAGTGATCGCGGTTGATCACCTGCTGTGCAATCTGTTCCAGGCTGTCAATGTTCAAACGGGTTCTCTGCAGCAGTGCCATCGCTTCCTGGATTAACGTATGTGCCAGCTCACGGGCCTGTTCAGTACCCATCAACCTTGGGAAGGTGTTCTTGTCTAATGCCTCATCTGAGCCTGCGGGTTTCCCCAGCTGCTCGGTACTCTGGGTGACCTCGAGCACATCGTCCATGACCTGAAAGGCCAGGCCAATGCGGTTGCCGAATTCGGAGAGCAGCAGGAACTGTTCTTTGCTGGCGACGGCGTCGCCGGCGCAATGACAGCCCAGCTGCACCGCCGCGCGAATCAGCGCGCCGGTTTTTGCACCATGTAACACCTGTAATTCCCCCAGACTCAGATGTCGCCCCTCGGCCTCAATATCCAGGCACTGTCCACCGGCCATACCCGCCCAGCCCGCGGCTTCCGCCAGGGTTTCGATCATCGTCAGTCGGGTTTCTGCAGAGTGGCCGGGCGCGGTGGCAATGGTCTTGAACGCCAGAGAATGCAGGCTGTCGCCGGCCAGAATGGCATTGGCCTCACCGTAAGCAATATGGGTGCTGGGTAAGCCGTGGCGAACTTCGTCATCGTCCATTGCAGGCAGGTCGTCGTGAATCAGGGAATAGGCATGGATGAATTCAATTGCACAGGCAACGGGCAGAGCGGCCATGGCATCTTTGCCAAAAGCTTCGCTGCTTGCGCAGACCAGCATGGGCCGTATGCGTTTGCCGCCGCCCAACACCGCATGCCGCATCGCGTCGGTGACTGACTGGGCGATGTCAGATTGGCGCGGCAGGTGTTTGTCCAGCGACCGGTTGATCTGCTCGCGCAGAATCTCAAGGTCAGTTGTCATCAACATCGCCGAGATCAAAATCCTCCAGAGTATTGTCTGCGGTGAGCGTCTGCACTTTTAATTCGGCCTGGGCGAGGGCGTTTGAGCAGTGGCGGGTGAGCGCGATGCCCCGTTCAAAGGCCTGTAGCGATTCGTCTAAACTTAAGCTGCCGCCTTCCATCTGTTCAACCAGCGTCTCCAGCTCTGCCAGCGCGGCTTCAAACTGTATGTCTTGCGTCAAATTATTGTCAGCCTCAGGCATCTTGGCGTCAGATTTTTTGGTGTTTTTCATGGCGTTCAAGGTAGCAAGGTGTGCAGGTGGAGAAAAGCCTTTTGCGATGCGCTTTTCTGACTGAGCATGGATGACATTTCCGACGACATTCGCAGGATGTGTTCTAGACTTCTAGATAAGGAATAAACCAAGGACTTCGTTAGATGGATCTGGCGACCCTCATCGGCTTACTCGGTGCTTTTGGCATCGTGTTGTACGCAATGCTGTCTGGTGGCGACATCGGTATGTTTATCAACGCCCCGTCGTTGCTGATTGTACTGGTGGGATCACTGTTTGTGGTGTTAATGAAGTTCAATCTGGCGCAGTTTCTGGGTGCTATCAAAGTGGCCATAAAGGCGTTCAGCTTCAAACTTACCCCGCCTGAAGACCTCATCGAAGAGGTGGTGGCGCTGGCTGACGAAGCACGCAAAGGCGGGTTGCTGTCGCTGGAAGGCAAAGAAGTATCCAATCGTTTTCTGAACAAAGGTATTCAACTGCTGGTGGATGGTCATGATGCAGAAGTGGTTCGTACTCTGCTGTGGAAAGACCTGAAGCAGACCATCGAGCGACACGAGCGTGGTGCCAAGATCTTTTCCGCCATGGGTGATGTCGCTCCGGCCATGGGCATGATTGGTACATTGATTGGTCTGGTGGCGATGCTCGCCAACATGGATGATCCGAAATCTATTGGCCCGGCCATGGCCATTGCGTTGCTCACAACCCTGTATGGCGCCATGTTTGCCAATATGATTGCTTTACCGGTAGCCGATAAGTTGGAGCTTCGTCGCACTGAGGAAGGTATGACCAAGGCCATGGTGATCGACGCGCTGCTGGCTATCCAGGCGGGTCAGAACCCGCGCATCATCGACTCCATGCTGAAAGCTTATCTGCCGGAAGGTAAACGTGCGGACGAAGACTAACGCCAACCGGCCTGCCAGCTGATCATGGAAGAAATCGAAGAGCGCAAAGAAGAAGGCGGCGGTGCCGGCTGGGTCATGACCTTTGCCGACCTGATGTCGCTGCTGATGTGTTTCTTTGTCCTGTTGCTGTCTTTTTCCGAAATGGATGTGCTCAAATTCAAACGTCTGGCCGGCTCCATGAGCCAGGCCTTTGGTGTTCAGGCCCAGGTGAGAGCCAATGATCCGCCTAAAGGCACCAGTATTATTGCCCAGGAGTTTTCCCCGGGTACACCGCGACCCACGCCGTTGAATGAAATCTGGCAGAAAACCACAGACGAATCGCGTAATTCTCTCGATGTGGCCTGTCAGGATATGGGGTCCAGCAATACTGGTGAATCCGGTGATGCGGAGCAGATGGTGGTGGTCGATAAAATTCAGGACCTGGTGGGAGAAACGGAACAGGAAGCCATTGATCTGGCCACAGCTTTGTCGAAAGAGATTGCAGCTGGCGTGCTGGAGATTGAAACGTCCGGCCGTCGCATCATTCTGCGTATCAAAGAACACGGCAGTTTCCCCTCCGGCACCGCTGATCTTTCCGCTAATTTCAAACCTGTGCTGAAAATCATCCGGCAACAGCTTCGCGACATGGATGGGCGGATTATTGTTGAGGGCCACACCGATGATGACCCCATCAATACACCTCGCTTTCGCTCCAATTGGGCGCTTTCCAGTGCCCGCGCGGTGAGTGTTGCGCACGGTCTGTTTGAAGATCCTGAGCTCGATCAGGAGCGTTTCACCATAACCGGCTTTGCAGATACCAAACCTCTGGTCAGTAACGCCAACGCCGCGGGTAAAGCGCGAAATCGACGGGTTGAGGTGGTCATCCACCAGGGCCTGGGTGCTGATGTGAAAAATGATCTGGAGGTCTTGAAAAACGAGTTCCCGGCGACCTACGAAAACGTGCGCCAGGAACTCATTCAACGCTTCGAGTTATCTCCCGAAGAGATTTTCTAAGCGCCTGGTTACCCAGGCTTCTTCTTCGCCATTGAATCCAGAAACTTCAGCAGCACCAGTGTTTCCGCCGGATCCATGCGGCCCACGGGAGAGTTGCTGTACGTGGATGCCATGACCTTGCCATCGCCGCGCAGAATAAACTCAGAGGGTTGAATGTGGTCCCGGCGGGGTTCCCACCAGGCGCCGATAATCTCGGCATCCTGTTGTGTCATGCCGTAAGCCACCGGAAAGCTCAGGTCTGCGGCTACTTCCAGGGTTTGCTCCTGGGTATCTACGGTACCCGCCACAATGGTTACACCAAGGGCTTTGTAATCGTCCAGTTTTGCCTCGAAGCCGGCTAACAGTCGGCGACAGAAGGGTCACCAGTGGCCGCGATAGAACAGCACCACCGCATAAGGGGTGTCTATGTCTGCAGGCAGATTCAGCGTGTCGCCGCCTGCAATGTTGAGGGTCAGCTCAGGAAACTGGCTGCCTGGGACAAGTTGTTCGCTCATTGTGCCTCCCGTGTATCTGCCCATCATCCTAGCGCTAATAGACTGCCGCTGCATGCTGTAGTTTTGCGCCGATCTGGTCAGACAAGCTGGGCTTCGTAGCGTGCTCTAATCCTTGATATGCTTCTATCGGGTGGTCGTAGCTGGACAGCAGATCGAGCACACCACCTGCAGGATTGAATGAATAAAAGGTAAAAAATGAATAAGTATGTAGTCCTTGCGTTTGTGTTTATCAATTTGTTGGGGATAAACGCGCATGCTGATCTGGTGGACGATTGGTCGAAGAACCGAGAAGTCTTCAGCGCGAAGATTTCACCCCAGGGTGAATATCTTGCTGTCATGAAAGAAGAGGATGAGAAGCGCGTGGTTGCCATCTTTTCGTTTCCGGCGATGAAGCTGCTCAATGTCGTGGATTTTCCAGGCCGCAGTGAAGTTGGTAATTACTGGTGGGTCAACGATGAACGTCTAATCTTCCAGGTCAACGTCGATTGGGGTAGTCGCGAAGATGATGTTTCCTATGGCGAGCTCTATGCCGTAAATGCAGATGGCAAAAAGGGTAAGTACCTCTACGGACTCCGCGGAAATCAACCGGGATCGAACCGGTCACGGACCAGTAACGTAACCGCGGCTTTTGCGTCAGCAAGGTTCACGCACCCGATGTGGGACAACCCGAACCGGGTACTTATTTCTTTAGCGGATTGGAGTCGTGGGTTCAAAAACACCACCTCGACAGCAATGCTGGATGTGTACACCGGACGCTTGAGTGATCGTCAGATCACACCCACCGCTAACGCTCAGGTTCTGCCAGATGCCCAGGGTAATCCGCGCTTCAGCTTTTACATAGACGATGATCAGAATACGGTGATCCACCAGCGCGATCCAGAAACCGGTCAGTGGGAAATTTTTTCGAAAGCAGCTTTTGGTGAATCGCAGATCAGACCGCTTGAGGTCGCGGACGATGGGCGGATATTTGTTTTCAAGTCTGAAAGCGAAGGTCCCGAAGGTATCTATCTGATGAATCTCGAAACTAAAGAGTTTGAACAGGTCTATCAGCACGAATATGTTGATGCAGACAATGTCTTGAGAGATTTTGCTGATCGCGTTTATGCCGTGCAGTCCATGCCGGCAAAAATCGAGCAGTACATTGTCGATCCGGAGCATCCGAATGCTCAGCTCATTATGGCTCTGCAGGATGTCTTTCCCGGTGCTGCCACATACGTGACCAGTACCACACACGACTTCAATTTATCTGTTGTCGCAGTGACTCAGGATACCCGTACACCTGAGTATTACCTCTACAACCGGGGCACAGGACAACTGCAGCAGTTGTTTGATGCCATGCCCTGGATTGACGACAGCCGGCTCTCACCGATGAGGCCAATTCAGGTTACCTCGCGAGATGGAATGACACTGCATGGTTATCTGACGATCCCCAATGGTGTCGAAGCCAAAAATCTGCCACTTGTCATCGTGCCGCACGGCGGCCCTCACGGACCCCGTGATCAATGGGGTTTTCAATGGTTTGAAGGGTTCATACCCGCAGCAGGGTACGCCATGTTGCAGATCAATTTCCGCGGCTCGGGTGGCTACGGTAAAGCCTTCGAAAACGCGGGTTATGGTGAATGGTCAGGCAAAATGCAGGATGATCTAACGGATTCTGTTCGTTGGGCGATCGAGCAAGGCTATGCGGACCCTGAAAGGATTTGTATTTTTGGTTGGAGCTACGGTGGTTACGCTGCAGCGATGAGTATCTCGCGCGAACCTGACCTGTACAAATGTAGCGTTGCTGGCGCTGGGGTTTATGACAATGAAGTGCAGTATGACAGCTCCGATTTTGCTGAAGGCACACGCTGGGGTAAAAAATATCTGGACAAGGTGGTTGGTCCCAGCAAAGAAGAGCGCGCAGCAGCATCACCTGCAACCTTTGCGCATAAAATTAAAACGCCTCTCTTGCTGGTGCACGGTGAAGACGACGTCAGAGTGCCTGTGGAACAGGCCTACGTGATGCAGCGGGCGATGAAAGCTGCCGGTAAGCCGGTGCCCGAGCTGATAGAGTTACCTAACGAAGGCCACACGCCGCGCAAAGAAGAAAACAATTTACGCTGGCGGCGCGCCACTATCGACTTCTTCGAAAAGCACATTGGCCCAGGAGTAAAACCCAAAGCCGTCGCTAGTCAGAGTTAAAAACCCGGTCCCAGATATCCAGCTTGGCAGTCCGCACACCCTTTGTGGTGTGCGGCTCGCTGCCCAATAGCAGGGTGGCGTGGTTTGCTTTGTCATAGGGCTGCCAGACGGGCAGGCTCTCATGAGCGGGCACATTCGGATTGCCGCTCTTGGCAAAGTTGGTCCAGAATCGGACCATGGTGCGGCTCAGCTGTCGATCTTCCTCCTGCCAATCCAGTCCTACTTTATCGATGTTGCCAAATACGTAGGCCAGGTCTGCTGAGTGATAAGCGCCTGCAGAACGTGGTCCCTCTGGTAGTTTGAGATCCGGATTGTCAGGCACGTACAGCCTGAACGCGGGTGGCGTGTGATCAAAGTGATACAGATAAGTGGGTGCGCCTGTTGCGCTCTGGTGGTCTGCCCAGCGACGCATGCCGTAGGTCATGAACAGGTCGGTAGTGATCTCGCGCTGGGCGAGCGCTGGTGATTGAGCCGCTTCGCTGGCGTAAAGCTGGAGCAACGCCTCAGCGTGCGCCCCGGCTAGTTTTCTGCTTGCAGCTTGCAGGCCAGCGCTGTCGAGGTCAGCGTTCAGCGGAAAAAGCAGATGTCCTTCGTTTGCCAGCGACCCTACCAGTAGCGGTATCCTGGCCTGTTGACCCGCCAGATAAATATTGTCGATGGGCTCCGGTACCACCCAGCCGTCGACCACAATGCGGGATTGTGCCGCCCAACGGCTCTTATTTGCCGCGCGCATGATGGCCTGTGGTGATGCGCCGCGCAGGGTTTCAGCATCAACTTTGGTATTTTCTAACAGTGCCTGGATCAGTCGTTTGCCGCGCTTGAACCCGTTCGCGTCAGTGTCATTTGTGCTGCCAGCTGGCTGGGTACAGGATGCTGATTGACCAATGGCTTTGTGAAACAGCCCCTGGCTTAACGGTGATGCCATTAACGCGCAGACACTTTGTGAGCCCGCTGATTGACCAAATATGGTCACGTTGTCCGGGTCGCCGCCAAACTGGGCAATGTTATCGCGTACCCAGTTCAAAGCTGCGATTTTGTCCAGCAAACCATAGTTGCCGGCGCTGCTGTGGCTGGACTCTGCCGCCAACAACGGATGGGCGAGAAAACCAAATGGACCCAGGCGATAGTTGATTGTCACCAGCACGACGCCATGACTGGCGAGCGTTGTGCCATCAAAAATTGCGTCATGTCCCATACCCGAGGTATGCGACCCACCATGAAACCAGACCATAACCGGTTGTTTGGTCGGCTCGACCCTGGACCAGATGTTGAGGTAAAGGCAGTCTTCGCTGCGTTCAAATTCGCCACGACTCCAGACGAACTGCTCCAGCTGGCTTTCCTGCCAGCAGGCGGGGCCTGGTTCAACAGCCGCGCGTACGCCTGTCCATTTCTCGGGCGCCTGCGGAGCTACCCAGCGCAGGTCAGCTACTGGTGGTCTTGCGTAAGGTAAACCTTTAAATACCTCTATGCTCTGCGCTTCGTCCGCCCATGCGCCGCGTACCTCACCCTGATAGGTGGTGACGGTCTCAGGCTCAGCAGCCATCAGGTATTGCCCCTGCAGACAAATCAATAGTGCAAAACAAAGTGTGCGTAACATGTTTGTCCATCTCTCCTCCCTTGTGCAGTTGACTATCGCATTCAATACGGCATATTGACAACTTGTGCTGAACGCTCTGGCAGATACGCCCGGGCGGTCCTGAAGACTCCGCATGAATCTATTGAACAGAGCCCGGTTATGAGCAATACCCAATTTCCGTTGCGTGAAAAGCGTAAAGCTGCAACACGCACCAGCCTCATCCGGTCGGCTCAGTCTCTGTTTGCGCAACAGGGCTATGATGAAACCACGTTAGAGGCGGTGGCTGACCATGCGGGTCTTCATGTGCAGACCCTCTACAGGCATTTTGCCAGCAAACAGGAGTTGGCGACTGCCGGTGATCAGGAGCAACTGGAGCGCTTTCGGCGCGCCATTTCCGACCCATCTCGAACTGATCATACGTTTGATTTCTGGCGCGCCTGGGTGCAGAACGCAGTTGCCCGAATTACCCAGGAGGATGGCGGGCGCCAGTATCGCGACTTTCTGATTCAGCGCTGGAGTTCGGCGCTGGTATCGTCGCAGTTGATCCGCATCAGTCAGGAATATGAAGACCTGCTGGCCGCATCTTTTACTAAAGACTTTGGCGGTACAGCAGATAACCTGGAAGTAGCCCGCCTGGCTGCCATTACCTTGTGGGGTGCAAACTCCCGGGTGCAACGTTTACATGCAAACCAGAAGAATTACGATTTTGCGCAACAGACAATCGCCGCGGTTGATACGGTGCAGAAGTTGTTCAGCCACCTTTTGAAAGTATGAGCCCTATCGGGCTCACGTACACACAAGGCTCAGAAAGGCTACACTGAAGCTATGAACCGCGCGACAAAAATAGCCTTACCTTTCCTGATCCTGGGTTTGTCTGTTGTTGGTGCGATAGCCATGTTTGCAGCCCGCCCTGAGGCCAAATTTAATGCGCCGGAAGCGCCCACTTTGTTGGTTGAAGTGGCGACCATAGAGCCCCAACCAATTACCTTCGAGGTGCGCTCGCAAGGCACGGTCAGTCCGCGCACGCAGACCACTCTGGTGGCAGAAGCCTCCGGTCAGATTGTTGAAGTCTCACCTACCTTTGTCAGCGGTGGGTTTTTCAGCAAGGGTGATGTGCTTATACGGATCGATCCGCGCAACTATGCTTCAGCGGTAAAGCGTGCCAGTGCAGAAGTGGCCAAGGCCGAGACCCAGCTTCAGACAGAAACTGCTTTGTCAGGTTATGCGGCTGAAGATTTTGAACGTCTGCGCCGGCTTAACCCGACCCAGGGCCCGGCCACAGAGCTGGCGCTGCGCAAGCCGCAACTGCGTCAGGCGCTGGCTGAGTTGCAGTCGGCCCAAGCAGCCCTGGAAGAAGCTCAAGGTGACTTGGATCGCACAGTCATCCGCGCCCCTTATGATGGACTTGTCAGGCAAAAACTCGCCGACGTTGGCCAATATGTTAATTCAGGTTCTCAGCTGGGGGTGACCTTTGCGGTTGACCAGGCCGAGGTCCGCCTGCCGGTTACCCAGCACGACCTGCAGTTTCTTGATATCAGCAAGCTGCGTTTGAATTCCCCCATAGAGGTTGAATTAACTGCGGAACTGGGGAACACAGATTTTCACTGGAGCGGTGAGATCCGCCGTAGTGAGGGGGTGTTTGATACCTCCAACCGCGTGTTGTACCTGGTTGCGCAGATCGAAGACCCCTACGACCTGGATGGCAATGGTCAGGTGCCTTTGCTGGTGGGTACTTTTGTTTCTGCAAGAATTGTTGGTCGTCATGCGGGTGAGCTGGTGCTGGTACCGCGTCATTCACTGCAGCGCGGTAATACATTGTGGCTCTTAGATGAAGAGCAGCGTATCTATCCCCGCGAAGTTGAAGTGGTGCGGCGCGACAAGGACTTTGTTTACATCGCCAGTGGTGTTGAAGCGGGAGAGCAATATTGCGTGACGCCAATCGACCAGCCTCTGCCTGGCATGAAAGTGCGACTGGGTAGCTGACCCTATGCAACGCCATCCTGAAGTCAAAGGCTTGATCGGTTGGTTTGCGACCAATCACGTGGCTGCCAATCTGCTCATGATTTTCATTGTCTGCGCAGGTATCTACGCGCTATTTACGGTCAAAAAAGAAAGTTTTCCGAATCTGCAGTTTGATCAGGTGCGGGTCACTGTGCCTTACCCAGGCGCGGGTCCTGAAGAGGTTGAAGAAGGCATTGTCGTCAAGATTGAAGAGGCCGTTACCAATATCAACGGCATCAAAGAAGTTGTCGGGATGGCTTTTGAGGGCTCAGGTCAGGTCATGATTGAAGTCAAGCAGGGCTTCGACGTTGGCGAGGTCACCGACGAAGTGAAACTTGCAATAGATGGCATCAATACTTTCCCGCGGGATGCGGAACGCCCGATCATCGCGAAACAGAATTTCAAACGTGGTGCGCTTACCGTGCAGGTATCTGGTGATCTAGCCGAAGCCACCATGAAGTCACTGGCGGAACAGATTCGTGATGAAATCACCGCGCTGGCCGATGTCTCATCTGCGGAAATCTGGGGTGGTCGACCTTTTGAGATATCTGTAGAAATTGCAGAATTGGATCTGCGTGAATATGGCCTGACCCTTGCGCAGGTGGCAGAAATTATTCGTCAGTGGTCAATTGATCTGCCCGGTGGTTCGATTCGCACAGAGTCAGGTGATATCCGTCTGCGTGCCAGCGGCCAGGCGTACACCGGCTATGAATTTGAGCAGATTGTATTGCTCACTAACCCGGACGGCACCCGCGTGCGCTTAGGTGACATCGCCACCATCCGTGATGGGTTTGCTGAAACCCAGAGCTATGCGTTTTTTAACGGTAAACCCAGCCTGGGTATCAACGTGCTGTCTACCGAAAATGAAAACGAACTTGTCATCAGTCAGGCGGTGCGTGAGTACGTTGATCAGCGTAATGCGACGTTGCCCGAAGAGGTTCAGCTGACGGTCTGGGGTGATGCCACTTTTTACCTGCAGGGTCGTGTCGACATGCTGGTTGGTAACCTCGCCATGGGTGCGCTGCTGGTGTTTGTGATTCTTGGTCTGTTTCTGCAGCTCAAGCTTGCCGCCTGGGTCATCTTCGGCTTACCCGTTGCATTTCTGGGTGCGTTCATGATGCTGCCTGTGGTGGGCGTCACCATCAATATCATGAGCCTGTTCGCGTTTATTGTTGTGCTGGGTATTGTGGTTGACGACGCGATTATCATTGCCGAAGCGGCGTATACCGAAACAGAAGAGAAAGGTTACAGCCTGCCTAACATCGTTGCAGGTGCTCAACGTGTGGCCATGCCCGCGACCTTTGGTGTGCTGACCTCCATCATGGCTTTCCTGCCGATGCTGTTTGTTACCGGCCCGGTTGCACCGATCAATGCGGCCATTGCCTGGGTGGTGATCTGGTGTCTGTTGTTTTCGCTGGTGGAAAGTAAGCTCATCCTGCCATCGCACCTGTCTCTGATGAAATCCTCCCATGGTAGCAAGAAAGGTGTATCGGACTGGTTTGATCAACGTTTAAAAAGATTCATCGCGCATGTCTATCAGCCCATGCTGACCCGTGCGATTGAATATCGCTATGCCACAGTCGCTTTATTCACCGGCATGATGATCCTCGCCGTAGGTCTGGTTGCCGGCGGATTTGTTCGCTTCGTGTTTTTTCCGGAATTAGAAAACGATTATGTCTCAGCCAGCGTTGAACTGCAGGAAGGCGCGCCCGAATCTCTGGTGGTGAGCGTGATTGAGCAGATGAATGGCTCGCTGCGCGAAGTTAACACTGAAATCAAAGACGAGTTGGGCATTGAAGACGATGTCATCCGCAATGTCTTTGCATATGTGATGGGTGGCAAATCCGGACGCTTCCAGGTTGAGCTCGATAAAGAACATCGCGCGGTTTCACCCAAAGAAATTGAACAGCGCTGGCGAGAGAAAGTCGGTGATATAGCCGGCACGAAAGAGCTGCGTTTTGCGGGGGCGACACATATGGGTGGCGGTCCGCCGATCGCGATAAAGCTGCAGGGTAGAGACTTCAATCTGACGGAAGCTGCTGCCGCTGATCTGGTCAGTTACCTGCGCACGGTGGAAGGACTTTACGAAATTGAAATGTCTGCTCAGGCCGGTCCTGAAGAAATCAGTCTGCGCATAAAGCCTGAAGCGGAAGCGTTAGGTGTCACGCTTGCAGACCTGGCACGTCAGGTACGCGAGTCGTTTTATGGTGCCGAGGCTCAGCGTATTCAGCGTGGTAACCAGGATGTTCGCGTGATGGTGCGGTTCCCTCAGAGTGAGCGACGTTCCGTGGGTAATCTGGAAAACATGTGGATCCGTCTGCCCGATGGTCGAGAGCTACCGTTTTCTGCCGTTGCCGAATTTGATATGCAGCCGGGTTTTGCCATGATTCGCAGGCTTGATGGGCAACGTACCATCAGTGTCACCGCAAATGCGGATCTTTCTGTTATAGAACCTACGCGCCTGCTTACGCAGATAAACGCGGATTATCTGCCACAGATGTTATCTGCCTACCCGGGTGTGACCGCAGCGCTGGAAGGTAGCTCTGCTGATGAGATGGCCAGCGTGCAGGAATTTGTTGTTATGTTCCTGGCGGCCTGTTTTGGCATATATGCGCTTATGGCGGTGCCGCTGAAATCTTATATGCAGCCGCTGATCATTATGAGTGTCATTCCGTTTGGCGTAGTCGGCGCCATTGTCGGGCACCTGGTTATGGGTATTGCCGTCAGCTCACTGTCGCTTATTGGCATTATCGCTCTGGCCGGGGTGGTGGTGAACGACAGTTTTATTCTTGTTGACTACGTTAA
>CBDUMB010000009.1:0-18023 GCA_965368205.1 uncultured Pseudomonadaceae bacterium
TGTTGATCAGCACAACAGGCTGCAGAAGGTAGAGCGGCTCTAGATAAGCTACCAAGCGCTGACAAAACGCTACCAAAATACTCAACGGGCTTCCAGTCTGCACAATAGCGGTGCGTAAATTCTGCGTCAAACCGCTTGAACGTATCTTCCTACCCCCAAACAGGTCGACTGCCTTTTCCATGCACGAAAATGTGGCATATCGAGAAACCGTCATGAATAATGCCCTGCAGATCATTTGAAAATTGCACGGCTTTTAGGGGAGAGAATATGAGCAGAGCACTGATTTTGCTGATGGTAGGCATGATGAGTTTACCGGCATGGGGTGATACGGGCTTCAGCGGTGCAGATACGGCTTGGATTTTAACTGCAACGGCATTAGTCCTGTTCATGACAATCCCTGGGTTGTCTTTGTTCTATGGCGGGTTAGTTAGAACCAAAAACGTGCTCAGTGTTCTGATGCAGTGTTTTACGATCACCTGCATCGTTTCCGTTTTATGGTTGGTACTGGGTTATTCGCTGGCGTTTAGTGATGGCGGTTCAGCCAACGCATTTATTGGCGGGTTTGATAACGTCATGTTCGGCGCAATTTCACAAGACACCCTGGCGGGCAGCATTCCAGAAAGCTCTTTTGCACTGTTTCAGATGACTTTCGCAATTATCACACCGGCGCTGATTGTCGGCGGCTTTGCTGAGCGCATCCGATTTTCTGCCATGGTGGTCTTCAGCGCCGCCTGGCTGTTGTTGGTTTATGCACCCGTCTGTCACTGGGTATGGGGTGGCGGCTGGTTGAGCGACCTTGGTGTTATGGACTTTGCTGGTGGCACCGTTGTTCACATTACTGCGGGTGTCGCCGCCCTTGTTGCTGCGATCATGCTGGGAAAGAGACGAGGATTTCCGACCCAAGCCATGCCGCCGCACAATATGACCCTGACGGTCACCGGCGCAGGCATGTTGTGGGTCGGGTGGTTTGGCTTTAACGGGGGTAGCGCATTGGCCGCAAATGGCGACGCTGCCATGGCCATGCTGGTCACTCATGTATCCGCGGCAGCCGGTGCAATTACCTGGATGGCGGCTGAACGCCTGAAATATGGCAAGCCATCAGCACTCGGCGCGGTCACAGGCATGGTCGCCGGTCTGGGTACCATTACCCCGGCATCCGGCTTTGTCGGCCCCGGCGGCGCCTTGATTATCGGCATCAGTGCCGGTGCGATATGTTTTCTGGCAACAAATTACATCAAACGAACGCTGAAAATTGATGACTCTCTCGACGTCTTCCCGGTCCACGGCGTGGGCGGCATCCTGGGCACAATGCTGACCGCGATATTCGCCAGTAATGCTCTGGGCATTTTCAGTGGGCAGGAAGAGATCAACATCGGTAGCCAGTTAGGTATACAGGCGGTTGGCGTGATCGCAACCCTGGCATACACCGCTGTTGTGACCTTTGTCATTTTAAAGTTCACCGACATTGTCTTTGGCAATCGTGTTGAAGACGAAGAAGAGCTCGAGGGCCTCGACTTAGTCTCCCATAACGAACGTGGTTACGATTTGTAGGACAACGCTAAAGTTCTCTCGTGGGCTGCCGTTATCCAATAGACCGATCAAGGATGACGGACTTAGCCATGCAAATTACAAATCCCAGTGGCGCAACAGCTCAGCCGGGTTACGCCCAGGCGCCTGTTGTGTCCGCGGCTGTGGGGAATCCACAAACCCAGACTCTGGTACAGAACAACAGCCAGGTAGCCGCTGCGGCGCCAACCTACCCGGTAGCGATGATGAGCCCTGCCTATTTGATGGCTTACGTGCAGATGCCTGTGGCCATGAGCGGCTTCAGCGGGGTTATGCCAGGCGCGCCAATGGCTGCGGCCGGTGCAGGCCAGGGCATGGTCGCGAACGCCACAAGTAATCCAAACGGCGCGGGTCATGTGACCGCCAATCCGACCAATTCCACCGCTGCAGGCGCATCCCCAGCTATGGCGGGATATGGTGGCTACGGCGGTGTGGGAGGTTATGCAGGCTACGCGATGCCGGTAATGATGATGGCGCCGGTTTTCCTGCAGATGGGTTACCCCATGGTGTTCCAGGGTTCCGTTGCACAGCCTCCGGCAGCTGACCCGGTAGCAGCAACGTCTGATGATGTGGAGGTGCCCACAAGTCCAACAGCTCCAGCGCCTGAGATACAAACCGCGGCTGTGCCGGATGCGCCTGTGAATACTGATGGGACGGTCATTGATGTCGTGCCACAGCCTGACCCGGATAAACCATCCGCCAGTTTGCCATCCTTGCCGATCAGTTCCTTACAGGCGGATGATTTCGCTGACTACAAGCTCATCGAAAAGAGCAGGCAGCAGGAAACCAATCTGAGCTTTTCACTGACCACAAAAGACGGTGATCAAATCACGCTTAACTTCAGCCAGATTGACGCCACCTCAACAATGCGTTTTAACGGTGAAACCCTGGAAGGTGACACTATGCGGGACAGTAGTTTTACAGAAGAGTCTGAACGCGTCGTCAACATGGACGTGGTAGGTGACCTGTCAGACGATGAAAAGGCCGCCATCGACAAAGTGATGTCTACCGTGATCGAAGCGGTTAACTCTTTTTTCACGGGTAAAACCGGTGATGCTGTTGCCAAGCTGAAAGCCATGGATTTTGACGGGGCACAGCTGGCTGAGATGTCTTTGAATATGTCGCTCAGTAAATCAGCAACGGTGTCCAAAGCGTATCATGATGGCGGTGATTATCTGCATGATCTCAAAAACCGAGATGCGGACATTGGCCAGGCGCTTGAGTTCATGGCCACAGAACAAAAACGTTTGATCGACATGGCTAAGAACATGCTTGACGCACCAAGTGCTGCCAAATTAGTGCGCTCGCTGGTGCCACCTATGATGTCTGAACCTTTTGCCGAGCTGGCGCAACAGATCGCTGCACCTGAACTCGAAGATACCACCAGCGACGACATGGTCGATAAAGATACAGCCGAGGCCGGGTAACGCTAAATCCGCGTAGACGCTAGCTTAGGATTAAATCTGCCCCACGTTTGGCGGCTTGTCTGACCAGATGGTCCACCAGCTTCTGGAAGGGATAACCAATGGCTTCGGCGCCTTCAGGGTAAAGACTGACCGGCGTCATGCCGGGCAGGGTGTTTACCTCAAGCAAGGTAATAGCACCATCGTCTGTAACGATAAAATCAGCGCGGGATAGATCCCGCAGATCCAGCACCTGATGTGCTTTCACCGCAATATCCTGTAACTGTTGTCCCACATCTGCTGGCAGCGGTGCTGGTATCAGATGTTCGCTTTGTCCTGGCGTGTAACGGTTTTCATAGTCATACCATTGCGCGTGCGCGGTAATGATCTCGATGACCGGGTGTGCCAGTAGTGTTTGCTCAACCTGAAGGACGCCCACGGTAATCTCTTTGCCGAGCACGTAGGGTTCTATCAGGCAATTACCGAAAACAAGCGCCTGTTTTAATGCGGCTGAAAGATCGCCGCCGTCAGGCAATGGGGTCACACCAATAGCCGAACCCTGACTCAGGGGCTTAATGACAACGGCTGGTCCTAAAACACTGAGAATTTTCTCGCTGGCTAAACTCAGATCATCGTCTGGTGTAACTACCAGATCAGGCGCCACCGGCAGGTCTGCCTGACGGAAAATATGTTTGGCTACGGCTTTATCCATAGCCATCGCACTGCCGCGCACGCGGCTGCCGACGTAAGGTAGTCCCAGCATCTCGAGCATACCCTGGACCGTGCCATCTTCTCCGGGAGGTCCATGCAGTGCCGGAAATACAACGTCAGGCGCTATGTTCAGCAGTGTTGCCATACAGCCTTCATCCAATTCAACCAGGTGGCAATCATGGCCTGCGTTGACAAGCGCCTGCGCGACCTGCTGGGCTGAATTGCGTGAAACCTTTGCTTCCGCGGAGGCGCCACCCATCAAAACGGCAACGCTGAGTGTCTGTTCAGGCATAGGGGTTACGTATCCTTTGCAAAACCCTGGGATGGAGCGGGCACCATCACCGTTGAAGGTTGATGAGTGGAACGCAGGCCGGGGCGCGGGTGAATGCAGCACCAACGCTCATGATCTCTCCAGGCACCATTAATAAATAAAAAGGCTTCGGAATATCCTTCTTTGACAAAACCACATCGCGCAACCAGGTTAGCTGATCGGGTGTTTTCAGGCTGAATATTGGCTTCCAGTCGGTGTAAACCCATGGTGTTGAAAGCATAAGCCACCAGCTGTTGCAGACCCTCCTGCATATATCCTTCGCCCTGGTATTCTGCGCCAACATAATAGCCCAGTGAAGCACTCTGGAAGGAGCCACGCACAATATTGTTGATATTGATTACGCCAACGATGCAGTTGTCCTCTTTCCGCGTGATCACAAAACCCGCGTGGTCTTCACGATTCACTCTCTGCAGATAATATTTGAACAGTACGGGGTTGGTGGGTGGCGTTATCCATGGCTCATGCAGGGCCATACTGCCGCGCATCAGATGAACAAATTCCTGTTCGTCTTCGCGCAGCACACGTCGGATGGAAACCCGTGGCTTATCCTTCACCAGCTTCTCGATTTTCGAGTAGAAATATTTCCCAGAGGGTGGGCGGGATCAGCGCCAGACCGAAAATCAGCATATACACCGGGTGCCCATTGAGTGTCTCTGCCATAGGCCAGACACTGGCCAGGTCAAAATTGATCTGTTGCCAACCTAAAAGGCCTGCGGTGGTTAAAGCAAACCCGACTGAGAGCAATAAAAAGCGGATCAGAAAGCGAAAGTACATGCCGTTGTCAATCTCATATTAAGGGCCAGTCGAAGTTTGTGCTGCCAGAACATAAGCAGCGCCGCGCCGTGATAACCAGGCGTTGATAAATTCTTCCAGTGCATAGCGACGCTCAACTTCCGCATGGTCAGCTGCGGCTGGATCCATGACCAGCACCTCATTGTCATCGACGCCGTATAAAAGTACCAGATGCCCGGGGGTTTGCGTCAATGGCGCATTGTTGAGCTCGCCAGTCTCAAAACGAATACTGCAGACCAGTGGGATCTGCTGTTGCAGTAGCGCGAGCACGTCGGCCCAGTGTTCAAATACTTCAACGGCGCCTACTACCCCGTGCTCACTGGCCCAGCGTATGGCCAGGGGCCAGGAACCGTAGGCTTTACTGATCGGATCGTAGCAAGCGGCTACGGTTGCCGCCCAGGAAGGGTGGTGGGTGAATTTTGAGAGCGCCATCTGCAGTGCCGTTGGCGAACAGATACGGCGGGCAATGGCCGCTTCAGCCTGCATCTGACTGATGCTGGCTGGAATCGGGACAATCGCCTTGCCGCCGCTAACCGGTATGTCCGGCGTTGTACACAGCGGCCTGAGGCCAACTACCAGCAGATAATCGCGTGGCTTTTGAACAGACTCGACCACCACGGTAACACTACTTGCTGCTGTGTCTGTAGTTGTGTGCCAGCAATCGATATGTGTTGAAACAGCAGCCACTTTGCCCGAGACAACTTCGGTTGTGGCATTCTCCTGCTGATCAGCAACCCCGGGAACGTGTTGGAGAGTACTTTTTGTATCGCCGTTGCAGAACTCAAAATAGTATTTACCGTGGCCATGCAGTTGCATATAACTGGGCACGATGATGTGTCTTGCCGGAACCGCGGGCAGAGCAACATCGGCGTGCCAGGTATTTTCAACAGGTCCGGCGTACCAGTTCGCAGTACCATCCACTGTCAGCGGATAGAGTTTTTCAATGTTGGTGTCAGCTAGTCGGATGCTTAAGTTCATGGCAAGATCTTACCCGCGAGATTGCAACAAAACATCTTTTCCATGCCACAACTGAATTTTTATACCACCGCGCACTGCAGTTTATGTGAGCAGACGTTGGACCTTTTGTTAGGTACACCAGAGCTGGCCGGATTTCAGGTGCAGACCATAGATATTGCCGACGATCCTGAGTTGCTGGAGCTGTACGGCAGTAAAATACCGGTACTTGAACACAAAGGAAATGAATTGAGTGCGCCCATAGATAAAAATGGTCTGCTGGCCTGGTTGACTCAACTTCAGCAGCAGCGACGACTCTAGCGGATCGCTAAACGCTGCTCGCTGACCCCGAGAGTAGGGGTAGGTGTATTCAATTTGCTGCCATAGACATGACGGAAGGCGAGCACGTTTTTCACATAGTTGCGGGTTTCTCTGAACGGTATGCGCTCAATCCAGACATCCATAGGCATATCGTTTGCATCTTTGATCCAGCGATCTACACGGTGTTCACCTGCGTTGTAAGCTGCGATGGCCAGCGGGGTCTGACCCTGGTATCGCTCAATCAACCAGGCCAGATGATAACTGCCCAGGCGGATGTTGATATTGGGATCAGCAAGATCAGCGGCTGACGGCTGCGCCATACCGGCTCGGCGTGCGACGATACGGGCGGTGCTGGGCAACAGCTGCATGAGCCCGCGCGCATCAGCAGAAGAACGCACATCAGCCTGCATGGCAGATTCTTGTCTTGCGATGGAAATCAGCAGCGGCACAGGTAAGCCGGTACGTAAGCCAGCCTGCCTGAACTGTGCTTCATAAGCCAACGGAAACCTTAAGTGAAGATGGTTGGTCGCTTCTGCAATATTTGCCGTGCTGATGGCAAGGTGTATCAGACCCAGGCTTGCAGCCAGCTCGGCGGCAATCACCTGCTCATCAGAAGTCAGTGCATTCAGCGCCTTGTACCATTCTCGACGGGCGTTGAGATTGTCCCCCACGGCAAACAGCTCGATGCTGCGTGTAATGCTCGGATGGCGGCGTATTTGCGCCAGGTCGACGTTGGTTACATTGGCACTCTGTGCATTCATCTGGCCAGGCAGCCCGAGCTCCTGCGCGGCCAGGAAGCCGTAGTAGTGTCGTTGGCCGGCGAGGGCAACCAGGGCGCTGTTGTCAAAATTCGCACCACTTGAAGAACGTTTATGTGCCTGTGCTGCCCAATAGACCCACTGGGATTTCTGTTTGATGTCCGTGGGCAGTTGCTCCGTCCAGAAAATGACTTCAGGCCAGTTCTGTGCTCTCACGGCAGCGTCAGCTAAATCTTCTATGATATTGCTCAGCGTTATTCTGCTGCGCATCGATTCAGTAGGAAAAACCTGGTTTTCCCGTGCGGAAGCTACCGCAACGACGCCATCGATACGTTGTCTGACGTTAGGGTCAAATGTGTGACTGCGTTGATAGCGCCGCCAGAGTTTGGCGGCTTCAGCGGCATCCCGGGAGGCGAGGCGGGATAATCCGTGTGCGATGATGTTCTGCACCCGCAGTGAATTGTCTGCAAAGTCGGCACTACGAGAAATCTGTGACGGATTCACATGGACGTTGTAGTAACGCTCAGCCAGTGACTTGTTGGCGTCGTTAAAGTATCTGATCAGATAACGCGCAAGGCTACGGGCGTTACCTTCGATGGCTGCAGTAAAACGCTGCCAGACAACATCCTGGGTAAACCGGGAAGTTTTTCGCCAGTCAGCAAAAAGCGGATCACAAGCTGCTGGTTGGGAGCGCGGTTGCACCCAGATACTGGTCACCTGATCCAATACGGCGCTGGTCTCGCCTGCTGCATAACGAGCCTGCAGTTGATAACAGATCAGTTCGGCATCGCTGGTTGCTTCAAAGTGGTTCAGGAAAGTCTGCCAGCGGGCCTGCTTCCCCAACTCTCTTAACCAACGCTTGCGTGTCAGCGAGGTCACCGCAAGATCAGGATAAGTTTCCAGGAATGTGATGACCTCAGCCCTGGATGCTCGGTTCAATCGACGTCGCAGTTCGTAATATTTGAGATAAGGATAAAGTGGATACGCCTGCAGGCCTTTGGCGATGCGGCGGTAATCGGCGTCAGCATCTTTGCGCAGGTATTCCCGGGCCTTTAAATAGTCCGCACGCAGCGCAAAATCAGAGCGGACCTGTGCGGCCGTTGCATTGACGCTGCTGAGACAAAGAAATAGCAGTAAACAAGTGGTAAGTTTTATTCTTCTTTACCTACACGCACTGCCAGCACATCACACATCGCACCGTGTAATACGCCATTTGCGGTTGAACCAAGTAATAAAGCCAAACCATGCCGCCCATGGCTACCTATCACAATCACATCCGCACCGAGGTCATCTGCAACGCGCTGAATTTCGCTTTCAGGGCGGCCAAAAATGAGGTGCTGACGCTCAGCAGGTACGTTCATACCCGCGCCGAACTCACTTAAATGCGACTTGGCCTGCTCCTGAATCTGCTCCTGCACCGAGGAAAGGTCCATAGGCACGTCACCCCCGTAAGCAAGGCTCAGCGGCTCAATAACGTGCACCAGGTGCAACTCAGCGTCATACGCTTTGACAAGCGCCAAAGCCCGCTGCGCAACGGGTTTAGAATCTTCTGTAAGGTCTACAGCCAGTAGTATCTTTTTGTAGTCGGACATCTTGCTCTCTCACCCTGTTTGGCGCGACGATACAACGTCACCTGGTTACCCTCAAGCATGGCATACAAATTTGACCTGGTTAATTGTTTTTCTCGTCGTCGCGCTGGTTGTTGGACCGATCATGTATCTGCTCCCCAACCCCCGCGACAAGCGTCTGATGACCCTGCGTGGCATAGCGCGCGCCCAGGGTATGTCCGTGCAGATCACCACGGTGGCCAAACTAGATCCCAGTGCCGCTGAGCGCGTCAGCGCTGGTGGCAAGACTCTGCAACCAAAGACCGCCTGCGCAGGTTACAAACTCCCGGTCGGCAAGAAACTTTCCGTAAAGGGAGAGGTGATGCTGATCAAGTTGCCGCCGGCACCGTCGGTGGTTGTCAATGAAGTGTTGCCTGGTGTGGCCTTGAGCGCAGATTCAGATAAGCAGCTGTGGCAGCAGTACAACGCGCAGGGCATCGCTGCGAAATTAATCCAGGATGCATTCCATCGACTGCCTGAAGATACGCTGGCGATCGCCATAGAAAGGCACAACGTGGTGTGTTTCTGGCAGGAAAAAGCAAAGGCAGATGCAGGCCAGGTTGAAATAATCAAAGGGGTACTTGAAGACCTGCGAGCAGACCTACAGGCACGTTTTGGTACCTCCTGAAGCGACCCGCAGTTCATCAAATTTACCTAATCGGGTCCCACTTTTCTTGACAGTGCCAGCCGCCACGCCTATAAACCGCGCCATCGTTGCCTGATTACCGATCAACAACGACAAAGGAACACGCGTCTCTACCGGGTCGCCACAAAAGGAATACTGGAGCGTTATGGCTCGATCACTGGTCATTGTCGAATCACCCGCGAAAGCGCGGACTATCAACCGCTACCTCGGCAAAGAGTATGTGGTGAAATCCAGCGTGGGGCATATTCGCGACCTCCCCACCGGCGGAAAAGCGGTCGATCCCAAGGCGCGTGCTCAAGAAGCAGCCAAGACCAAAGCACTGACACCGGCCAAACGCGAGGCGTATAAAAAGAAGCGCGCACGTGACCAACTCGTCAAGCGTATGGGTGTGAATCCGGATAAAAACTGGGCTGCAGAATACGAAGTTCTGCCGGGTAAAGAAAAAGTTGTGGATGAATTGTCCAAGCTCGCAGCTAACGCCGACATGATTTACCTCGCCACTGACCTTGACCGCGAAGGGGAAGCCATCGCCTGGCACCTGCGCGAGACCATCGGCGGTGATCCAAGTCGCTATCGTCGCGTGGTGTTTAATGAAATCACCCGCAAAGCGATAACGGCTGCCTTCGAGGCACCCGGCGAGTTGGACATGGATCGCGTCAATGCGCAACAGGCCCGGCGTTTCCTGGATCGGGTAGTTGGCTTTGAAATATCCCCGTTGCTGTGGGCAAAAGTGGCACGAGGCCTGTCCGCCGGTCGGGTGCAGAGTGTGGCTGTTAAATTGATTGTTGAACGTGAACGGGAAATCCGTGCGTTTGTGCCTGAAGAGTATTGGGAAGCGTTTGCTGACCTTAAAAGCGACAAAGCGGCTGAACCTGTTCGTTTCCAGGTGGCCCGACATAATGGCGAAAATTTTCGACCCAGCAACGCAGATGACACCCAGGCCGCGCTGGATGCATTGCGGGCAGCCGACTATGAAGTCTCGAAACGAGAGGATCGCCCAACAAAATCCCGCCCCAACGCGCCATTTATCACATCGACCCTGCAGCAGGCTGCCAGCACACGTCTGAGTTTTTCCGTAAAGAAAACCATGACAATGGCCCAGCGCCTTTACGAAGCGGGTTACATCACCTACATGCGTACCGACTCAACCAATCTGAGTGCAGACGCGGTGGATGCGTGCCGGGAACATATTCAAAAAGAATACGGTGCAGACTATCTGCCTGAAGCGGCCAAGAAATATTCTTCAAAAGGTGATGCTCAGGAGGCGCACGAAGCGATCCGTCCTTCCAATGTCGGCACCCGTACTGAGCACCTCGATGGCGTCGATCCAGATGCTGTACGCCTTTACGATCTGATCTGGCGTCAGTTTGTTGCCTGCCAGATGACTGAGGCGAGGTATCTAAGCACATCAATCACCGTTGCCGCGGGTGAATACGAATTACGCGTGCGTGGACGTATTCTGCAATTTGACGGGTTCACCCGGGTGTTACCTCCTGCGTCCCGTAAGGAAGACGATACACCGTTGCCTGATCTGGCTCAGGGAGATGCCCTGGATCTGCTCGACGTTGAAGGCATACAACATTTCACCAAACCGACACCACGCTTTGGCGAGGCGTCGCTTGTGCGCGAGCTTGAAAAACTCGGAATCGGCCGGCCCTCCACCTACGCGGCGATCATTTCCACCATTCAGGATCGCGGCTATGCCACGTTGAACAATCGACGCTTCTATGCGGAAAAGATTGGTGAACTGGTGACTGACCGTCTGTCCGAATCGTTTAAGGACCTGATGGATTATTCCTTCACTGCCACCATGGAAGAGCAGCTGGACAAGATCGCTGAAGGTGAAGCGAAACTCAACGAAGTGCTGGATCAGTTTTATGGCGATTTCTCTGAACGTTTAGACCAGGCCAAAGATCCAGAAGCCGGCATGCGCGCCAACGATCCTACGGATACCGACATCGTCTGCAGCGTGTGTGGTCGTCATATGCAGATTCGCACGGGTTCAACCGGCGTTTTTCTGGGATGCTCGGGTTATGCCCTGAAGCCTAAAGAGCGCTGCACACATACCGTCAACCTGATTCCAGGTGACGAAGCGGTAGATGTCGAAGAAGATGAGGAAGGCGAGTCTAAACGGCTGCGTAACATGCACAAATGCCCGGTTTGCGGCACTAACATGTTGAGCTACCTGGTAGACGAACAACGCAAACTGCATATCTGCGGCAATAATCCGGACTGTGCCGGGTTCGAAATTGAGGCAGGGCAATTCAAAATCAAAGGCTACGACGGGCCTGTCCTTGAGTGCGATAAATGTGGCGCTGAAATGCAGCTCAAATCAGGCCGCTTTGGTAAGTACTTTGGCTGCATGGAATGTAAAAATACCCGCAAACTGCTGCGCAGTGGCGAACCTGCGCCCCCCAAGGCAGACCCGATCGACATGCCCGAGCTGCAATGTGAAAAGGTTGATGACCACTATCTATTGCGCGATGGTGCAGCCGGTATATTTCTGGCGGCCAGTCAGTTCCCAAAACATCGCGAAACCCGCGCACCGAAGGTCAGCGAGTTAAAACCTCACGCTAACGAATTGGATCCAAAGTTTCAGTATCTGCTGGAAGCACCGGATGCGGATTCGGCTGGCAATCCAGCCATCATTCGTTTCAGCCGTAAGACCAAAGAGCAGTATGTGCAGACTGAGGTAGAGGGCAAAGCCACAGGTTGGAAAGCTTTTTACGTGGATGGTAAATGGGTAGAAGAGCAACCCCCGGCTCCTGCAAAAAAGAAAGCGCCGAAGAAAAAGGCGGCCAAGAAAAAGACAGCATAAAAAAAGCGGCTAAAGATTAACTGTTAGCCGCTAAAAGTGCAGTCCCAGATCTGCGGCCAGCCTGAGGCTGGCTGAATATTCAGGCTTTAGAGATGCTGTCGGATAACACCCACAGACAACCCTTCTATGGCAAAAGCCTGGGTTGTGAGATCAACCTCAATCGGGTCGTAAGCAGAGTTTTCCGGTAACAGTAGAATCTGATCGCGCTTACGCGTGCGTTGGAACCTCTTCACCGTCACTTCATCTTCAATCCGGGCCACCACAATCTGTCCGTTAGTGGCCTGCTGGGTCTTATGCACAGCAAGTAAGTCGCCATCGAGGATGCCTGCATCAATCATGCTGTCTCCACGGACGCGGAGCAGGTAGTCGGCCCGCGGCTGAAAGAATCCGGCCGGCATATCTACCCGATCTTCGATGTTCTCTTCAGCCAGAATAGGATTACCCGCGGCCACCCGACCTACCAATGGAATACCTGCCTCGAGATCTTCTGGCAGACGAATGCCTCTGGATGTTCCGGGAATCATCTCAATGGCGCCTTTACGCGCCAGGGCTTTTAAGTGTTCTTCGGCCGCATTGGGCGAGCGGAAACCAAGCTCCTGAGCAATATCTGCCCGGGTGGGCGGATACCCGGTATCAATAATGTGTTGGCGGATCAGCTCCAACACCTGAGACTGACGAGGCGTTAAACTCTGCATAAATATCCCTGTTTAAACATACAGTAGGCTGTCAGTATATACAGTGCTTTGTATATTTGCACAGTGTTTTTTTTCCCCTTAGTATCCGCGCCCCGGCTTCAATAAAGTGATACATACTTTGAAGGCTATGTTGACTGGGCTCTTGCTGGCACTAATCCTGCCGGTAACGGGTGCAACTAAAACGGTAGATTCCCTGGCTGCGGCGCAAGCAAGAGGCTTGCAGATATTCACCGAAGCAGACCAGCGTCAGAGCGGATACGGCGACATGGAAGTGGCGTTGAAGATGATTCTGCGTACGGCGAAAGGCACGGAAACCGAACGAAATTTGAGCATCCGTCAGATGGAGATGCCCGCTGATGGCGATCGCGTGCTGATAGAGTTTGAGAGCCCCGCAGATATCCGCGGCACGGCTTTGCTCAGCCATGCACACAAAACTGCAGACGATGACCAATGGCTGTTTTTGCCGGCTTTACGGCGGGTTAAAAAAGTGGCTCTGCGCAACCGCAACGGCGCCTTTCTCGGCAGCGAATTCACATTTGAAGATCTCGCCGTTCCAGAACTCGAAAAATACGATTATCTCTACCTGCGCGATGATGTTCTCGATGGCTTGCCTGTTTATGTTGTACAGCGCGTCGCCCGCAGCAAGTATTCAGGCTACAGCAGAGAAGTGTTCTGGATTGATCAGGCGCATCTGCGCGCCCAGCAGGTTGAATACTTTGACGAGGATAAACGACAGACGAAATTACTTCGTTTCAGTCAATACACGCTGTATACGGATCGTTTCTGGAAAGCGGGGTACATGTCGATGCAGAACCTCGAGACAGGAAAAAGCACGGACCTTGTCTGGCAGGATTATCGCTTCGGCATAGGTTTTCAACCTGAGCGGGATTTCAGCATCAATACCCTGCGACGGATCAGGTAACGTGTCGCTGCGTGCTCTGAGCCTGTGTCTGGCGCTGTTGTGCAGCCTTGAGCTGCATGCGGACCAATTGGTGTTTGGTAGCTTTAAATCCGCTGTAAACGCGCAGAACTGGGCGCAGAAACTCAGCGCTCAGTTCGACCTGTCCATTGTTGTTGAACCGATTGTGATCGAAGACGAGGACCGTTATCGCGTGCAGAGTGAAGCGCTTACAGAAGCTGCTTTTCTGGCGCTTCGACGGCGCGCGGATGCAGCAGGGGTGACCTACTGGCGTTTGTATGCGGGCGTTGAAGAGGTCGATGCAGACAGCCGCAGCACCTCCTCAATACGCACCACACCGCAGTTAGGTGCTGCACGTCTGCAACCCCCCAGCCCGGTTGAGGCGCCGGCGGCACCTGGTGTTACCAGACCACAAAGTAGCGCACCAGCGCCAGCAGCACAGACCTCCGTTACCACGCAAACAACGCCCCTCACCGAAGCAGACCTGCCGGCAGGTCCGCAAGCTGATATGCAATGGGATCTCGGCTTGCAGACCCGCACATTTTTCAACGAAGGGGTCTTTGGTCAGGATCGATTTGAAGCCAGTGTCAGTGTCGAATTTCAATACTATCGCGGCTGGCAGAACGATCGACGCAGCCTAACTTTGAGCCCGTTTCTACGCGTCGACAGTGCGGATTCGCAGCGAACCCATGCGGATCTGCGAGAATTTTTCTTCAGTTCAGTTGGCGACAACTGGGATCTGCATATCGGCGCAAAACGTGTTTTCTGGGGCGTCACGGAATTCCATCATCTGGTTGATATTGTTAACCAGACCGATCTGGTGGAGAACCTCGATACAGAAGACAAGCTGGGGCAGCCCATGGTGCACCTGTCGCTGATCCGCGACTGGGGCGTGTTGGACCTCATGTTACTCACCGGTTTCAGAGAGCGTACTTTTCCGGGACCCGATGGTCGACTGCGTGTGCCGTTCAAGATTCTGGATGATGCAGAGTATGAATCCGGCGCCGAGCAGCTGCGTACCGACGTGGCCGTGCGCTGGTCACATTACCTGGGGCCATTTGAAGTGGGTGTACACCATTTTTCAGGCACCGGACGTGATCCGTCGTTTATTCCTCTTGTGGCGCCAGACAACGAGGTTGTGCTGCAACCCTTTTATCCTGTGATTGACCAGACCGGTGTTGATGCTCAAATGTTCCTGGGTGACTGGGCTTTCAAATTTGAAGGATTGACACGTTCAGGCCAGGGTGACCGATATGCGGCTGCGAACCTGGGTTTTGAACGCACCTTTGTGAAGGTGTTCGATACCGGTGCAGATTTTGGCCTGATCGGCGAATATCTGTATGACGAGCGGGGCGACGAGGCTTTTAATACGCTCTTCGAAAATGATATCGCTCTCGGCGGACGACTCAGTCTGAATGACTTTGCTGATACCAAAGCTCTGCTTGGCGTCATTGTGGATGCCAACAATGATGACTACCTGGTCACACTGGAAGCCTCACGTCGATTAACCAACAGCTGGCTGCTCAGTATCGAAGGGCGCTTTTTCGCCGGCGGCAACAGTCTGCCATCAGATGCGCCCCCACAGGACGTACTTGACCCTCGCAACAAGACAGCATGGCTGCAGGAAGATGATTATCTGCAGGTGGAATTCAAAAAGTTTTTCTAACACACCCTCAGCGCGATAGACTGCCGTCATGAATGAGTTTGTGACCTACATAGAAGAGCATTTCTGGATGCTTGAGGTGTTCCTGATTGTGCTGGGCACGGGTTTTGTGCACCTGTTTGTTAAGCTTGCGCTCAACCGGATCGGTCATCAATTAGACAAAACCCATAACCTGTATGACGATGCCCTGCTTGAAGCAGGGCGCAAACCATTAAGCTGGGCAATATGGATCATCGGCGTCTCCATGGCCGCCGAAGTGGTCGGCGGTGCTGCTGCTGCAGAAATATTTGATCAGGTGGCTACGGTTAGAGATGTCGCGGTTGTCTGGCTGCTGGTCTGGTTTGCGATCCGCTTTATCCATTACATCGAAGAGCATATTGTTATCGGCCGGGAAGGGGAGCCGAAGGTTGATCTGACCACGGCACGTGCAGTAGGTAAACTGTTACGCGCCTCTGTTCTGATTACCGGCGTACTGCTGGTGTTACAGGCCTTTGGTTTCTCGATTTCAGGCGTGCTGGCCTTCGGTGGTATCGGCGGCATCGCGGTAGGGTTTGCCGCGCGCGACCTGCTGGCGAACTTTTTTGGCGCGATCATGGTTTTTCTGGATAGACCGTTTTCCGTCGGCGACTGGGTGCGCTCTCCGGATCGAGACATCGAAGGAACCGTTGAAGAAATAGGCTGGCGTCTAACCCGTATCCGCACTTTTGATAAACGGCCGGTTTATAGTCCCAACGCCATTTTCACCAGCATTGTGGTGGAGAATCCCTCGCGTATGCTGAATCGGCGAATCTATGAAAATATTGGCATTCGCTACGATGATATTGGTGTGATGAAGCCAATTGTCGACGATGTTAAAACCATGCTGAAAAGCCACGAAGCAATAGATACGCGCGTCACCCTGATGGTTAATTTTGTCGAGTTTGGCCCGTCTTCGCTGGATTTCTTTGTCTACTGTTTCACCAAGACCACGGTATGGTCTGAATTTCACGAGGTTAAACAGGACGTACTGCTGAAGATCGCACAGATCATCGAAGCCCATGGCGCAGAGATTGCTTTTCCCACACAGACCTTGCATCTGGCGGCAGAGCCAGACGTGCACGCAGCAAATATATCGGCAGAATAGGTGACCGAAGAACAACAAGCGTTGTCCCAGTCGAGTTTGATAAGAGCCGATCTGAAGAAACGATTAAGCTCCGCCACACTGCGATACTCGCACACTGACATTGAACGGGCGGTTGATCAGCTGAGTGTTGAAATAACCGTGGCTTTTCAAGATCAAACGCCACAATGTATCTGTGTGCTGCCAGATGGGTTCATGTTCGCCGGCATGTTATTGCGCCGCCTGATCTTTCCACTGACCATCTACAGTGCAATCCAGCCACCTGCACAAGCGGTTGGGGAAGTACTGGATTTATCACGTCCGATACTGCTGCTGGGTGCTGAGATTGGGCAGCCATCATTTGCGCCCTGGCTGGATTGGCTGGCACCAGGCGCCGTCACCTGTATTGCGCTGCTACAGGCATCAGAACCACAATCCTGCACTACTTATGCGGCTTTGCCTGCGTTGGCGGGTGAAAAAGTGGGCTGTGGATTCCAGCTTGAAGGTTATGCCGCCAACTGGGGTGGGTTATACCTGCTCGACGATGATTTATCTTAAAACCTGAACCGAACTGACCAACAGGAGTTTTTCATGCCACGTATCGGTGTTTATGTTGGGTCTTCCCCATTACCCATGACCGCAGAGCCTCTATCTGTGAAGCTGCAGACCCCATGGGGTGACGCTTCTGCCGTACCGCGCAAATATGTTGTTGGGGACTATGAATATCTGGTACTACCCAGACACGGTGAACAGCACGAGTTTGCGCCGCATCAGATTAACTACCGTGCCAACATCTGGTTGATGCACAGTCTTGAGGTAGACGGACTGTTAGGCACCTATACTGTGGGCAGCGTAGATCCCGCGTTAACCGTAGGCCAGCTTGTTGTGCCCGATCAGCTGATCGACTACAGCTGGGGGCGCGAGAGCACATTTGATGACCAGCTCAGGCACATTGAATTCACCGAACCTTACGATAAAGCACTTCGACAGGCATTGCTGCGGGCAGACAAATCGCTGTTTGATGGCGGCGTTTACGCGTGCACCCAGGGCCCGCGGCTTGAAACCGCGGCGGAAATCAAGCGGTTAGCACAAGACGGTGCAACTCTGGTTGGAATGACCGGCATGCCTGAAACAGCGCTGGCGCGAGAACTTGAGATACCTTTTGCGCCCTTGTGCCTTGTCGTAAACCCGGCAGCGGGTGTTTCTGATGACGTCATTGATATGCAGGCGCTGGCGGAAATTTCAGCCACCGGCGGTGCTCGCATGGTCGAGGTGTTAAATCAGCTAGCCGCCTGATTGTTCAAGCTGTTGCCAGTCATCCAGTAGATTCTGAGGCAGAGCCACAGGTTCTATGATGACCAGCACGCCAAATTTTGGATGGTCAAGGTAGTGCAGATCACCGCTGCGCAGGCGTCGACTTTCCTTCAGCTCCATGTAGGGTTCAGGCGCCATCGGATCAAGCCTGCTTTCATAAGTGGGATTAAAAGGCATCATGACAGGCTCCGCGCCTAAAGTGTCGGCGTGGTACCAGAGTGTTGTGGCAAAGTGCAGATAGCGACTGACGGTTACGTCAATGAACCCCTCAATGCGCGGATAACCTGTGACCGTTCCAGGGTTGCGCTGATCTATAGGCAGGTTTATGTAGATAGGTTGTGGCGCGTCCCGGGCGGGCACCGGCTGGCGCCAGCGTTTATGTATCAGCGGGCGTAGCGTGCGCTGGCGGTTGATTGACTTTATGTC
>CBDUMB010000010.1:0-17791 GCA_965368205.1 uncultured Pseudomonadaceae bacterium
TACCCGATGCACCAATACCCGATGCACCAATAAAAGGCAGGGGAGCCGTGGGTAATGTCGACAGCCGGTTTCTGCCTCTGCAAACGGTGGCAACAGCTGATGGCTGGTACGCGCAGGAAGTGCCGACGCGATTGGCAACCGAGGTTCTGCCTGACCGTACCGTACGCCTGATCACTCAGAATAACTCGCCGGATATTGGTTTCGAGCAGTCCATAAACCCCTACAAAGGTTGTGAACATGGCTGCATCTACTGTTACGCACGACCCACACATGCCTATCTGGACCTATCCCCCGGGCTCGATTTTGAAACCAGGCTTTTTTACAAAACCGGTGTGCGTGAACGCCTGCATGAAGAGTTGGGGCATACCAGATATGTCTGTCGTCCCTTAGCGATAGGTACCAATACAGATCCGTATCAACCCCTTGAGCGGGAGCGGAAGATCATGCGGCAGATTCTGGAATTGTTGCTTGAGTACCAACATCCGGTCACCATCGTGACGAAAAGTGCGTTGATACTGCGTGACCTGGATATATTGCAGGCGCTTGCTGAGCAGCAGCTGGTGCACGTGCATTTAAGTGTTACCACGCTGGATAATCAGCTGAAAACCAAGCTGGAACCCCGTACCGCGAGCCCGGCTGCGCGCCTGCGTGCAATATCAGCTTTAGCTGACGCCAAGGTGCCAACAGGTGCCATGATTGCGCCGCTTATCCCATTCCTGAACGATCATGAGCTCGAGGCCATGGTGCAGCGCTGCGCAGAAGCTGGTGCCAGTGCCGTGGAATATATTCTGATTCGCCTGCCTCATGAAGTAGCGCCTTTGTTCGAACAGTGGCTGGTTCATCACTACCCGCTGAAAGCGCAGCGGGTGATGCAGACCATCAGAAGCACACGCGGTGGCAAAGCCTATTCGGCGCAGTGGTTTCAGAGAATGACGGGATCCGGACCCTTCGCCGAATTGATAGCGCAACGTTTCAATGTGGCACTGAAGCGGCAGGGTCTGGCGGATGCAGGATTGCCTCGATTACGCACAGATCTGTTTGTCCCACCGCTGCAGCCTGGCAATGCACAAATGCCGCTGTTTTGACGCCTGCTGACCTGCATAACAAAAATAGCAACTGAAAAGGAAACTGGTAAGCTGTCGTAACTCAGGGGTGAGGGTGTACGCGTGGATCTTACAGTTTGGTCTTGGATTTTTCTGGCAGCTTATATTGTCATGATGCTGGTATTCGGGCTGGTGGGGCAGCGCAAGGTTGGCAACGCTGACGATTTTGCTACCGCGCGAAATGCGTACGGTCCGGTATTTCTTGCGTTTGCTTTTGCCGCAACCACCGCTAGTGGAGCCACCTTTGTAGGCTTTCCAGGCATCGGTTACAACGCGGGCATGGCGGTGATCTGGTCCGTCTTTCTTTATCCGATCGGGGTCTATCTTGGTGTGTTGCTGTGTTTGCGTCTGGTCAGCAGCAGCGGACATGAATTTGGCAGCCGTTCGATACCAGAGTATCTGGGCATTCGTTACCAATCTGATCTGATCCGGATTCTGGTTTCGCTGTTCTCTCTGTCTCTGTTTTTCTACCTGGCAGGACAACTTGTCTCCGGCATTGTCATGTTTGAGATTATGTTAGGCCTGCCGCCGGCAGTTGCGTTGGGTGTAACCGCCTTCGTGCTGATGGTTTACGTAGTACTCGGTGGTGCCCACGCAGATATTCTTACTGACGGCGTACAGGGTTTCATCATGGTGCTTGTCGGATTACTGGTGATGATACTGTTTCTGCTCGGGTATGGCATTGAAGGCGGCTTTGGTGGCATGTTAGATCAGCTGCGCGCTAAAGATGAGAATCTGGTGGGCTGGCTCAATAAGAATGATGTCCTCTATCATTCCTGGTGGTCGGTGCTGGCGATATTGCTGGCGCACATTCCACTGGGCATGTTGCCTCACATCGGCAATAAATTATGGGCGCTAAAAGCACCTGAACAACGTCAGACATTTATCCGCCTCGCTTTTGCCTTTGGTCTGATCCTGGGAATGTTAGGTCTGGGTGGCATCATGGCGCGGGTCATTCTGGGTGAAGGTGTGAATGGCAATCAGGCCCTGGCTCTGCTGTTTATCGAGTTATTTCCCAGCTGGCTGGCGGCTCTGCTGGGTGTAGGAATTCTTGCGGCGGTGATGTCTACCGCGGACGGCCTGGTTGTGTCCTCTTCTCAGATTGTTGCCAATGATCTTTATCGTTTAACGTTTGTACCCCGCTTTCGGGCGCACTTGAGTGAGGCGGAAGTGGAACAACGTGTATTGAAAATCAGTCGGGTCAGTACAGTTGTCATTATGTTGCTCTGTACGGCGCTGGCCTGGTCGATGCTCGATATGAACGTCACTATCATTGTCTGGGTGGGCACGGGTTGCATGATGGCGGCATTTGCCGGGCCGCTAATTCTCGGCGCGGTATGGAAAGGTGTGACCAAGACCGGTGCGTTTGCCGGTCTGTTATCGGGTGGCCTGGTATTTATCATCACCTTCAATGCCATGATAAAGCCGGAATGGTTTGATCCCGGTATGTGGCAGAACATGGCCATATGGCTGCGTATTGAAGCGCCTAATCCCTGGTCCTGTGCGGCCATGGGAGAGGTGGTGTCGGTATTGGTGACCGTGATCGTATCTAAACTGACACAGCCTCTGCCTCAGGCGCATCTGCGCAAGCTTTTTCCAGCATGAGTGCTACTGCTTGCTGCGCCACAGAATCAGAGCACCCAGTACCGTCCAGACAATGATTGTCAGCCATTCATTTGGCCATGCCAGCGCACTGTCGCTCCAGGGCAGGAATGCGCTGAGGAGCCCTAGTGTGAGGACGATGGCGCCATAACCGACCAGGTTGGGGTGACTGATACGAAAGGGCCTTTCCATGTCAGGCTCTGTGCGACGGAGGACCAGAAAGGACAGGGCTACAAAAAGAAAAGCAATGGTGACAGCAAAGCTGCCGCTGTTCACCAGCCAAACAAGAATGGTTCTGCCGAATAAAGGTGCAATCATAGAAACGACACCGATGGCAATAATCCCCACGTACGGGGTCTTGTACTTCGGGTGCAGGCGTGCAAATGCGGCGGGGATAAAACCTGATCTGGCCAGCGCGTAGAGTACGCGCGAGGCGCCAACAATAAATGCATTCCAACTGGTCAGGATGCCGCCAATGCCGCCCAGAACCAGGATCGTGCCGGCAACCGGTGTTCCCCATAGCCGGGTAGCGGCATCTGCTGTGGCCATCTGACTGGTGCCCAGCGCGCTTGCCGGAATCGCAAAACCCACCGCTGCTGTGATCAGTACATACCAGGCAACTGCCATGCAGACTGAGATCACCAGCAGACGACCTATTTTGTTGGGTGGCAGATCAATCTCTTCAGCGGACTGGGGAATGACATCAAAGCCGACCAGCATTGCTGGCACCATAATCAATACCGCAAGGATGCCGGTCATTGGAGTTGCGATCCAGGGAGTTGCGTTGCCTGCATCGCCATTGAAGGCTGCACCGCTGATCAATAACACGCCGGCGAATAGAATCAGACCCGTGACCAGGCTCTGCAGAAAAGCGGCTGTTCGAATGCCGAAGTAGTTGATCAGCGACATCATGAGTGCACCCAGGCTGCCAACCAGCACAAAACCCAGGTCGACATCCGCGCCTAACACATTCCATAAGGTGCCTAGGCGGATTTGTGGTAGAAGATACTCAACGGCGGTTGGCAGGGCCACGGATTCATACATGCACACGTTGAGGTACGAAAACAGGAGTGCCCAGGTACAGACAAAACTCCACTTCGGTCCGAGCGCGCGATGGGTATAGACATGTTCGCCGCCTGCTTTTGGCATGGCGGCGGCCAACTCACTGTAGGTGAGGCCAATCAAGGTGATGGCCAGGCCCCCTACGGCAAATGCAATCAGAGTACCGAGGGTGCCCGCATCGGTTAACCAGATGCCCGTCAGCAGGACCCAGCTCCAGCCGATCATGGCGCCAAACGATAACGCCAGCACATCTCTGCTGCGTAATACCTTTGCAAAGTCGGCGTTGTCTTCCATGGATTGTCCGCTTCTTGTTTGGCTCAGCTTACCGTAACGCAAGGCGCCTTTCCGAGTGTTAAATGGCTAGAATAGGCGCTTACCTGAGTTGGAGTGCCCGTGCCTCACGTTATACCTTTTAATCATCGACACAAATCTCTGGCGATACACTTAACCGAAGATGGTGGTCTGGAGCTTTACCTGGATGACTGTCTGCGAAAACGCCGGGACTGGTCCGGTAAAGAACCGCAATATGTATGGACAAATGTGGAGTTGGAATGGGAAGAACACCATTACATCGAAGCGCGCTTCTGGCGAAGCACTGGCGCCCTGGAGGTGACCGTTAACGGCGAGCCTCTTGTGAATCAGGTGGTGAGTCAGGATTTGCTGCAGGGCAACAGCGTTTAATTGCATCAATCAACGTCTGTAGGTTGATGGGTTTGGTGATGTAATCGTCCATGCCTGCTGCCACTGCTCTGTTGCGATACTCATCCAGGGCATGGGCTGTTAGAGCGATAATTGGAATAGTGCTGTGTTTACTATCACGGTTGCGGATGGTCTTTGTAGCCGTATATCCGTCCATCACAGGCATTTCGCAATCCATCAGAATGATGTCCAGGTTGTCATGTAGAGCGTCAAAGCGAGCAACCGCCTCCTGGCCGTTGTTGGCGTAGTGTACGGTTGCGCCAAGGCGTTCGAGAAGCTTGCCCGCGACCAGTTGGTTGACCTTATTGTCTTCTGCCACCAAAGCCTGCACATTTTTAAAAGGCTGCAAATCCGCAGGGAACGCAGGCGTCCGCTCATGGGTGTCACCCATAAGTGCTAACAGCTCTGTAAACACCAGCGGCAGGTGAAGGTCTTTGCCGATAATGAACTGTCTGTTGATGACCTCTAACGCGCTCTGGTCGAAATCCAGGATCAGCTGCAGGGCAGGACCGATATGCTCAAGCTGGTGCTGTTCGAACCGTGTGAACTTTATCTGGCGATGTTGTGCAAACAGGCGCAGCGACTCAGCCAGATGGTGATCGCTGCCGATGTACCCCAGGTGTAGTCGTTTGGGTTCGACGTTTTCAGTGGCAACCGACGGTGCGTCAATGGTGAATGACATGTTGGTGCCTTTCCCCGGTTGGCTGTGTGCATTGATATGCCCACCCATCAGTTCAACCAGGCGCTTACTGATGGCCAGACCCAGGCCGGTACCGCCAAAACGTCTTGAGATGGATGAATCTGCTTGAGCAAAGGCGCTGAAAAGGCTGTCCAGAGCAACGTTATCCATACCTATGCCCTCATCAATGACCTGAAATTTGAGCTGCGGCGCCAGCAAATTGGGTTCATTGAACCTGTCTATTCTGATGAAAATCCCGCCACTGTCTGTGAATTTTATGGCGTTATTAAGCAGGTTTGACAGCACCTGCTGTAAGCGGGTCGGATCTGCCAGAACATGTGACGGTACGTCCGCCGCGATGTCCACATACAATGACAGACCGCGCCGATTGACCTGATCTCGATGCAGAATTACTAAATCATCGAGTAGCTGAAGCAGGTCAACATCGATTTTTTCCAGCGTCATATGACCCGCTTCAACCTTAGAGAAATCCAGAATGTCGTTGAGTATGTTCATCAGCGTCTGGCCGCAGCGCCGTAAGGTTTCAACATAGGTAGACTGCTGGCTGTTTAAAGGTGTGTTTTCAAGCAGATCTGCCATTCCCAGCACGCCGTTCATAGGTGTGCGTATTTCGTGGCTCATGGTGGCAAGAAAGGCAGTTTTTGCGCTCGCCGCTGATTCAGCTACTTCGGCTTTCATGGAAGACTGGGCAGCTTCGATCCGGGCCAGCACGGTGGCCTGTTCCGCTCTGAGCTGGTCTTCGGTCAGCTCCCGTATATGGTAAGCCAGAGCGACAGCCAGACTCATCGCCACCAGCACACTGCACAGCAGCAACAGCATCGATGTGAGTTCGCTGTTCCAGCCCAGGCCGAATACCCGGTTGGTGAGCAGGGTTGCGATCAGCACGATCAAGGGGCTGAACACAAGCACGTAATCTCTTGCCACTCGAATCCCCTGCAATGCCTGCCGTACAGCCCGGGTGCCAAGCACAGCCAGGGGCAGAGCGTACAAGAACCCTGCTGCGGCAATAACCCGGCCGTCATGTGCCAGGCTCACGGGTAGGATAAAGATCAGCGTATATAGAATTGTCGCCTGGCGGACACGACGCTGAAAAGGGTCGTCCTCGGCGCGCAGGAACGCCTGGCTGAATATGACCAGCGCCAGCCCAAACAGCATGATGGCGGGTCCAAAAACGTAGATGTCGAAGCCTGGATACTTCGCCCAGATGTAGACAGATCCTAATCCCTGCAAAGTAATCTGCAGGCCAAGCATAGCAGACAGAAATGCGCTGAGGTGTAGATACAGCCGCTGTCTGGTCACAACTGCGACGACCAGGTTATAGATTGCGAGCGCCGCGATGATGCCCAGTAACAACGTCAGAACCGCGCGTTGATTGGTCAGATGACCAGCGAACGCCAGCGGATCCCAGAGTGTGCTTTTCCACACCAGAGTGTCGCGTGTGCTGATGTGGAGATATAAATCCACACGCTTATCCGGGGGCAGATCAATCTCAAAAATCGGGTGGTTGGTCGGTGCACTCCCCGGGCTGCTTGGAATACTCAGTCCGGCGTCCTGCTGGCTGATAAATACGTCGTTTTCGAAGATCAGCAGCCGAGCATGCCTGATTCGGTGATTTTCTATTTCCAGCCACCGCGTCAGTACCCTGGCGGATGTATTGGTCAGTTCGACGTGCAACCAGTAAGCACGATCGTATTGGCTGAATGTCTCCGGTCGTGGATCTACTGGCAGATAACCCTGTCGCGGCGGTACGGTGATGTCAAAATTTTGACTGAGCTGATATTGCCAGGCATGTGTGATGTCGATCTGATGCAGGGAATTGTCCATCAGCACACGGCCCTGGCTGCTGGCGCTAACCAGCAGTAAAAGCAGGCATAAACTGCGTTTAGTAATGTCGGGTGATAACACAGGCATGCCTAAAGTCTAGGCCGCGCAGGGGTTTCTGCCTGAGTTTTAGCGGCATACCGGCAGCGCTAGACTTTACCGGCTCGGAAGCGGGAAAATAGGCGCCTCAGTCACCGTGCTATAAGGACGTCTACAATGCAGGAAACCAGCCAAAGCGAGATGAAAAATCTGCTCGAACGCCAACGCGAGGCCTACCTGGCGGAAGGTGTCGTCAGCACGGCAACACGGATCGATCGGCTCGAGCGGGCGATCGGGGTGCTGAAGAATTACGAAAAGCAGTTTGTTGAAGCCATGTCTGCAGATTTTGGTCATCGCAGCGAACATCAATCACTTTTTACCGACATCGCCAGTTCTGTGGGACCGTTGCGGCATGCCATCGCGAATGTGGCTAAGTGGAGCCGGCCGGAGAAACGTAAAGCCGGACCGTTCCCGCTCAATCTGCTGGGTGCAAAAGCGCACATTGAATATCAGCCTCTGGGTGTTGTCGGCGTGATCAGCCCGTGGAACTTTCCTGTTAATCTGACCTTTACCCCATTGGCGGGTATTTTAAGTGCAGGCAACCGCTGCATGATCAAACCCAGTGAATACACGCCGGCAACCTCGGAAGTGATGGCGCAGGCTTTTGCATCTGAGTTTGCCGCTGAAGAAATCTGTGTGATCAACGGTGGCCCTCAAACCGGCGCCGATTTTTCCTCCTTGCCGTTTGATCACCTGTTATTTACCGGCGCCACCAGCGTGGCCAAACATGTTATGCGGGCAGCCTCAGAAAATCTGGTGCCGGTCACGCTGGAACTGGGTGGCAAGTCACCAGTGGTGGTCAGTCGCAGCGCGGATATGGATAAAACTGCAGATGCCATTATGGCGGGCAAAATGCTCAATGCCGGGCAGATCTGTCTGGCTCCGGATTACGTGTTTGTGCCCACTGAGCGGATGCGCGATTTTGTAGCAGCAAGCGAGAAGGCAGTGGCAAAGATGTTTCCTACGCTGCTGGATAATCCGGACTACACCTCGGTGGTTAACGAGCGACATTTTGACCGTTTGAATGGGTATGTTGAGCAGGCCAGAGAACAAGGCGCAGAGGTAATTGAAATCAACCCGGCGGGTGAGGATTTTCGACAACAACCCCATCACAAGATACCGCCAACCCTGATCATCGACCCGGATGAGTCTCTTGATGTCATGAAAGAAGAGATTTTCGGTCCGCTGATGCCTGTCAAGTCATATGACTCGGTAGACAGCACCATTTCCTACATCAACGATCATCCTCGCCCTCTGGGTTTGTACTATTTTGGTGACGATCAAGGCGAAGAACGTGAAGTGCTCACTCGAACAACCTCCGGCGGGGTGACGGTGAACGATGTGATCATGCACGTGGCTCAGGAAGACTTACCGTTTGGTGGTGTGGGCCCATCCGGCATGGGTGCCTATCATGGCTTTGATGGCTTCAAGACCTTCAGTCATGCCAAATCGATCTTCAAGCAGACCAAGGTGAATGTTGCCGAGTTTGCCGGCCTGCGACCGCCGTATGGTGAAAAGCTGTTGAAGACCATTCGTCAGCAGATGCGCTGAAACACAAAAGATAAGCAGCGGGTGAGCAGTATGGAAACCCAGAGTCTTGAATATGATTCCGTCGCCTTTGCGCGCCAGGGCTTTGTGGTGCTGCGCGGTGTCATCAGTGAAACTCTGGTCGAAGCTGTCAGTCAGCTGGTACATGAATCACTGGACCCACTGGTGGGACCCGCCGAATTTGAAGCGGAGGTTGGTTACCCCGGTGCACCATCCAGTCTGGAAGATGTCGGTGGCAACACGCCTCGGCGTCTGTTACACGCTTATGCACGTCATGCACGATTCCGGGAGTTGGCATGCCATCCCGCCGTCGCGGCGGAACTCAACAAATTGCTGGACGGGCCGGCGATGCTGTCGCAATGTCATCATAACTGTGTCATGACCAAACATCCCGGCTACAGCAGTGCAACGTTGTGGCATCAGGATATCCGCTACTGGTCGTTTGATCGGCCTGAACTCATCTCTGCATGGTTTGCGCTGGGTGACGAAACCCGGGAAAACGGGGCGCTACAGGTCATTCCGGGCACGCACACAATGTCGTTCGATCGTGGCAGGCTTGACCGTGCCCTGTTCCTGCGGCCGGAACTACCTGAAAATGCCGCCTTAATTGAAGCCGCTCAGAGTGTGGTGCTCGCCGCCGGGGATGTTTTGCTGTTCCACTGTCGACTATTTCACGCAGCCGGGCGTAACAATCTGGACCAGGTAAAATTGTCACCCGTGTTTACCTACCATCGGGCAGACAATCTACCGATTCCGGGTACCCGGTCGGCTGAGTTTCCGAGTATTCCCGTTGCTACTGAAACGGACATCGAAACAGAACTCGGACGCTGAAGGTGGATGACTGTGGACGACGATGCTGATGATAATGATTTGTTTGCCCAGGAGATGGCTGATGTTGCGCGTATTGAAAAAGGGCGTGTGCAGACGTTAAAGCCTACCGCACGGGTCACCCCGGCCCAACTGCAACGTCGTGAGGCTGCGCTGGGGTTGAACAGTGATCTGGCGGATCCCAATTTTCTGACGCTGGGAGATGTTGAAATTGTTGACCCGCATGCGGTTCTTGAATGGAAGCAGGTGGGTGTGCAGAACGCAGTGTTCGATCGGCTCAAACGCGGCGGCTACGAACATCAGGCGCAGCTCGACCTGCACCGCAAAACGGTCAAAGAAGCGCGCACGCTGGTGTTTAATTTTTTGCGCCTGGCGCAAGCCAAAGACTGGCGCAACCTGCTGATCTCGCCAGGTAAAGGTGAGCTGAGTAAGACGCCGGGCAGATTAAAAAGTTACGTTAACCATTGGCTCCAGCATCACCCGGAAGTGATTGCGTTCAGTTCCGCCATACGTCGTCATGGTGGCGTCGGCGCTGTATACGTCATGGTGCGAAAGTCGCCCGCAAGCCGGGAAATAACGCGCGAACAGCATGGCTTCAAGAGTGATGAAGACCCTTAGCGCTGCTGTTCTGGCCGATCAGTTACACAGAAATGCGCGAAAACTCTGAGCGCCGTCTTCCGGCTGTGCAATAGGCACAATTGCATTGGCACCCAGTTTGGCCGCCTCGTTGCGTGCCATAACGGTGAGTTCTTCGCGCACCGCTTCCTCGCTGCGTGAGACAACAACTTTTGCCCGGGTCTGGGTGCTGACAACGCCCTTCGATTCACAGTTTGCAACGTCGCCGCTGCCGAGTTGGGCAACACCTGCACCCGCGTCGCTGAGCTGGACAAAAGTGCAGCCCGCCAGGAGCAGGGTGCCTATCAGTAAAGAAACTCGCATGTTCCGATCTCCACAAAGAAGAAAAAATAGCTGGCTTACAGACGTCCTTTGCCAAGCTCGAGAATGCCTCTGCCGATGTTCAAGCGCAAGACATCACTTGCTCCTTCGGCCAGTCGCCATGCACGTACCTGACGGTAGAGAATAGCCAGCGGATGATCTTCCACCAAGGCACTGCCGCCGACAAGTTGAATGGCCGTGTCGACCAACTCCCCTACTGCCTCGGTCGCAAAAATTTTGCAGGCCATGGCTTCATTAACAATATTTTCGCCCTGGTCAGCCAGGCGCGCTGTACGATAAAGCATGCTGCGCGCGGCGTAGGTTTTAATACGCAGGTCAGCATAACGCAGCCGAATGACGTCAAGATTGCCGCGCGGATTACCGCTCTTGTCGGGCGCCTGCAGATGTTCGGTCAGCAGGTTCACAACCCAAATCATGTGGCCACAGGCCTGTGCAGCAAACAGCAGACGGGTGTCGCCGATCTGTCGCATGGCGCGCGGCATGCCTTTGCCGGCTTCGCCGATGATGTGTGTCACCGGTACGCGGACATCTTTAAACGTGATAATTGCGTGGTGTGATCCATCCAGCGAGACGAATTTTTTGTCTATGATTACGCCTTCAGTTGCGCGATCGATCACAACCATCGAGGGCCCGCGACCCTCGATGTGTACCAGAGTGTTAATGAAGTCCGCCTCCGCACCGCCGGTAACATAGGATTTCTGGCCGTTGACCCGCAGGTTTGAACCTTCGATCACGCCGCTGGTTGGTGCCGGTGTGTCGTCTGCTTCGGTGAAGCCGAAACTGCCGCGCTTTTCACCGGCCAGTAATGGCGCCAGATGCGTACTGCGCAACGGTTCTTCTACCTGTGCCAGGACGCCGGGGCTGGGTCCAAACACGGCGTCCATAAATGGCGGGTTAAAACTTGCCAGCGTTTCCCGCGCAACACATAACGCAAGCTGACCAGCCGCTTTGCCGCCAAAAGCTTCGGGTTGGGTCATGGCGAACAGGCCGGCGGCTTTGGACGCGCTGCGTATATCAGCACGAGCCTGAGCGGGATCATCGGCAGCCTTGGCTAATAGAACCTGCTGGGCAAACTCGGCGCAGGTGCTCGCCAGCTGCTGATGTTCTGAGTTGAGCGATTCAGGCACATGAATTCCTTAACGGGTATTGGTGTTCAGACATTGGGGATGATGGTCAGCACAATAATCACCAGCATGGCGAATACCATCAAGCCAAAAGCATAAAACAGCCAGGATTCACGCTGGGCATACTTGTTGAGTAACTTTTCAGTTTCTTCTTCAGTGCGGGTCGATGCGCTGGTGGTGATGCGGTAGCGTGTGATGCCGTCGCGTTTGGGCAGTTTCACGAACAGCTCCGGGGTGGCATCCAGGCGTCGAGCGACTTCAGCAAAACTGATACCGGTTTTGCGTGCGATCTGTGTAGGGTGCAGGGCGACGTTGCCTTCTTCGATAAAACAGAAGTAAATGTCCAGGATCCGACGTACCTTGCCGCGGAATCTGAAGTTAAATGGGATGATGCCAAACATGATTCTGAGCTTAAGTTCTGATGTAGATACGCTAACGCGTCTGGCTGCAGAAGCATAGTCTGTCCTGCTTGCAGAAAAGATACTCGCCTGCACCATTCAGGTACGGCAAACTGGTTATGGACAGTTATTTACAGCTTCGCCAGAGGAAATAATGCCCCGAGTTATTTTATTAGTCATCTCTCATGGCGCTGTGCTCGCCATAGGTTTTGCGCTGGGCATCTATTTTCTGCCCGTACTCACTGCCCCCCAAACACCGCCTGCCTCAATGCTGAGCGCTCAGGCCCAGGAAGCGTTGTTCAAGGGTGTATTTACCCGTGATCTCCGAGGTAGTGATTTCCTGCATTGGGGGGAAGGTGACGTGAGCCTGACTGACTCAAAACTGGTTCATGAAGGTCGTCTCGCGCCGGGACCCGATTACAAGGTCTACCTGGTTGATGGGTTTGTGGAGCACGAAGATGAGTTTCTGCCGATCAAAGCGCAAGCGTTACTGCTTGGCGAGGTGAAAACCTTTGACGGATTTATTATCGACCTGCCGAATGACATAGATCTGACGCGCTACAACACAGTAGTGGTCTGGTGCGAAGCGTTTGGTGAGTTTATAACGTCAGCACAGTATCGGGGTTAGTCCCGGCGGTGCGGTGGCTCCTGAGTTAAGGCGTTTTACCCATAACGATGGCGCGAATCGGCGCGGGATGGTGCTCTACGGTGAGCTGTGCATTTTCAGGGTCTAAGGTTTCTGCAAGCGATTCGAAACGCATCCACTGGGTGCTGCGTTGCTCCTGTGTTGTTGTCGGGCTGATATCTACTACCTTGATGTCGACAAACCCGGCCTGATCCATCCATTCACAAAGGTCGTCAGTCCTTGGTACACACCAGACGTTGCGCATGCGCGCATATCGACCAGGTGGTATCAGAGCCTCTGCCCCCTCAACCACAATAGATTCAACAATGGCATGCCCACCAGGTCTGGTGAGCGCTGCGAGCTGTTCAATGTGTGCTTGAGGGTCGCGACGATGGTAGATCACACCCATGCTCAGCACCCGGTCGAACTGCGTGGTGTTTGGAATTTCTTCGATGCCCAGAGGTAATACCCAGTTGCCAGGGCATTGCACGTACTTTTCTATCGCCAGATGCTGCATGCAGAATAAAAGGGTCGGGTCGATGCCAATGACTTCCCGGGCGCCTTGCCCCAGCAGGCGCCAGCCGAAATAGCCGTTACCGCAGCCGATATCCAGCACACGTTGGCCTGACAGGTCACCCAGTGCATCGGTCAGGCGCTGCCATTTCAGATCCGAGCGCCATTCGGTGTCGATAAAAACCCCAGCGATCGAAAAGGGTCCTTTGCGCCAGGGGTGGAACTGCTGCAGCGCATCCGTGAGCGCCTGACGATCTACCTCACCTTCAACAACCACTCCGTGAGTCAGATCAACGGATGGGTTCTGCAGGTACGGTAGTTGTTTCAGTGCCGTTGACCACTTGTTGAAATCACCATGATGCTGGTCACTGAAGCGAGCCAGTGCTTGCTGTAGCGGCCAGGCAGGTAAATCTGTGGGCAGGTTTGTCAGCAAGTCCATGTTGGAGTCAACGCTGGACAAGAAAGGATGCCCAGTTCATGCAGCGGTACCATTGTCGGATCTGGGTGAAGCCCGCAGCCCGGAAGCGTTTCTTGTGATCGGCTTCGGTGTCGATTTTCATCACGTTTTCCAGCGCCGACCTTTTCTGTGCAATTTCCAGTTCAGAGTAGCCGTTGGCCTTCTTCCAGGCGAGATGAAGCTCGTCAAAGTAAGTGTGTTCGGCGGGGTCATCGTGGCGGACTTTTTCTGACACGATCAACAGGCCGGTGGTCTGCATCTGCGCCAGGATATTGCGTAACAAAGGCAGTCGTTCTTCTGGTTCGAGAAACTGCAACACCAGATTAAGTACCACAACGTCTGCGCCACTGACATCTGTGTCGCGTATGTCCTGCAGACGAAACTCTGCCCTGGGGTCAGTAATCGCCTGTTGTGCACCTTCAATCATCGATACTGAACTGTCGATGCCGCAGACACGGATATCAGCACTGTTGTTCTGCTGCAGAATCGCCAGGCTGGTGGCGCCCAGCGAACAACCCAGATCGAATGCCAGCCCGGAATCGCCCAGGTGGCGAGCGGCAGCAAGACCGGTCACCGGCACCATGGTTTCGTAGCCCATGACAGAGCGACGGATCATATCCGGAAAAACGGCGGTTACTTCTTCGGTAAACGCAAAATCTACAATTTGACCCTGGTTCTGGCGGAACACTTCATCGCGCACTGGTTAGCCCTCGAGTAATTGGTACGTGATGCTTTGATTGCTACTGCGATCACGCACCTGTCACAATTTGTTCTGGCGCGCATGCTAACATTTGTCCGAAGTAAAATAGTGATCACAGTGAATACCGTAAACCTTGCCAATCCAGACCTGTATATCAATCGCGAATTGTCGCAACTCGAATTCATGCGTCGGGTGGTGGCTCAGGCGGAAGACGAAAGTGTCCCGCTGCTGGAGCGCCTGCGCTTTGTATGTATCGCCAGTTCAGTGCTGGACGAATTTTTCGAAATCCGCATTGCTGGTCTGAAGCAGCAGGAAGCTTACGGCAGCACCCAACGTGGGCCGGATAACCTCTCCGCTGCAGATCAGTTGCGTCTCATTGGCCCGGTGGTGCAGGAACTGCTCAGCCACCAGTATGCGGTGCTCAATGACGTGCTGCTGCCGAAACTCGATATGCAGGGTATTCGTATTCTGAAACGGGAAGACTGGAACTCGAAACAGCAGGCCTGGTTGAAACGTTATTTCTCTCGGGAACTGGCGCCGATCATCTCGCCGGTCGGGCTGGACCCATCGCACCCCTTTCCGGAACCGCTGAACAAAAGCCTGGCATTTATTGTCACCCTGGAAGGCAAAGATGCCTTTGGGCGTAACAGCGGTAAAGCGATTGTGCAGGCACCCAGATCGCTGCCGCGTATTGTACGGCTTGATGAAGCCTCGGCAACATCCGGCAATGAATTTGTCCTGTTGTCGTCGATTGTGGATGCACACATCTCACAACAGTTTCCGGGCATGCGTGCTACGGGCTGTTATGCGTTTCGCGTTACCCGCAACAGTGATCTGTTTGTGGACGAAGAAGAGATCGACGATCTGCTGCGTGCTCTGGAAGGTGAACTGTCTTCGCGTCGTTATGGCGACGCCGTGCGTCTGGAGGTATCAGAACATTGCCCGGAGGAGTTGACTGCGTTTCTTGCGGCGCAGTTCAATCTTGATCGCGATCTGGTTTATCGCTGTGAAGGCCCGGTTAACCTCATGCGCCTGGCTGCGTTGCCTGATCTGGTTGAGAGACCTGATCTGAAATACCCGGGGTTTACACCTTCCATTCCCGACCGTATCCGCAACGCAGACGCGATGTTTGATGCCATTCGAGCCGGAGAGATTCTGCTGCATCATCCGTTTGAGTCGTTTGCCCCTTTTGTTGACTTCTTGCGCCAGGCTGCCCGCGATCCGAAAGTGCTGTCTATCCGTCAGACGCTCTATCGCACGGGTACCGAATCAGCGGTTGTTGAAGCGTTGGTAGACGCGGCAACCCGCGGTAAAGAAGTGCTGGTAGTGATTGAGTTGCGCGCGCGCTTTGATGAAGAGGCAAATATTGAGCTCGCCAACAAGCTGCAGTCGGTGGGTGCACAGGTGGTCTATGGCGTTGTGGGTCACAAGACACACGCCAAGATGTGTATGGTGATTCGTCGCGAAGGTAAATCTCTGTTGCGTTATGTACACCTTGGTACCGGCAACTATCACATTCGTACCACGCGCCTGTACACGGACTACGGGTTGTTTTCCTGTGATGCTGAACTGGGTGAAGATGTGCAGAAGGTGTTTGCGCAGCTGACCGCAATGGGTAAGGCCGGCAAGTTAAAGAAGATTCTGCAGGCGCCGTTTACTCTGCATTCAACGATGATTGACCTGATACATGCAGAAGCTAAAAATGCCAAGGCCGGTAAACCAGCCGGCATTTACGCCAAAATGAACTCGTTGGTGGAGCCGGCAGTTATCCAGGCCCTGTATGAAGCCTCCCAGGCCGGTGTGAAGATCGAACTGCTGGTGCGGGGTCTGTGTGCATTACGCCCTGGTATTCCGGGTGTGTCAGAGACCATCAGGGTGCGATCGATTATCGGACGTTTTCTTGAACACACCCGTGTCTTCTGTTTCGACAATGGCGGCAACAGATTGGTGTATCTCTCCAGCGCAGACTGGATGGGGCGAAATTTTTTCTCTCGTGTAGAAACCTGTTTCCCGATAGAAGATAAAAAACTGAAAGAGCGGGTATTTCACGAAACCATTGAACTCTATCTGAATGACAATGCGCAGAGCTGGGATCTCAATGCCGATGGCTCGTATACGCAGAAAAAATCGAAGCAGAATCGGCGTGCCGCGCAGGAGATTCTGCTCGCGCAGCTGGCGGATTGAGGATTAGTCGGGAGTCGGGTGGTTAGTGGTTCACTAATACCAGTTCAACCCCTGCCGATTTGATGTAATTGGCTTCGTTGGCGAGGTCTTCAGCAGTCAGCGGGTGGGTGTCGAGGTAGTCCTGCGGCAGCGACAGCCTGAGCTGTTTGTTCTTCGCCTGCACATCGACATGCGGCAAAGGTGTGTGGCTGCGGCCCCGATGCAGAACCGCGGCAATGCGCAACAGGATACTTAAACGGATTTGTGAAGGTGCATCTGCCGGAAACAGGTCTGTTGGCATTTTTCGCCGGTGCGCACGGACCATGATGGCAAGCAACTTCTGTTCTGCGCGTGAAAAACCAGGCAGATCCATATTCTCCAGCAGGTAACCGCCGTGTTTATGGTAGCCCGAGTGAGAAATGTCCATGCCAATTTCGTGCAGACTGGCTGCCCAGCCGAGAATTAATTTGTGTTCAGGGTTGGTGAGGTCCCACACCATCGCAACTTGAGACAGCAGGCTCAGTGCAGTTTCGCGTACCTGTCGGGCGTGGACCTCATCGATACGATAGCGCCGGGTTAAATTGGCAACGGTATGCTCGCGTGCATCGTCTTCCTGCTGCCGACCCAGCAGATCGTAAATCAGGCCTTCACGCAGGGCGCTCTGGGCGGCCATCATATTCTCAATCTGCAGGGCTTCGAATATTGCTGACAATATAGCTACGCCGCCAGGGAATACCGCCTTGCGTTCGTCAGCAAGGCCGGCAAGATTCAACTCACTGAGGTTGCCAGCACTGATAAGTTTGCTTCTGATTTCGGCCAGCCCTTTGCTGCTGATCAGATCTTCATCGGTAAGGTGTGCATTTACCTCCCGCACTGCGTTTATGGTGCCAGAGGCGCCAACCGAGCTTTCCCAGCCCTGTTCGACGAAGTCGTGTGTGACAGGTTCGAGCTCTACCAGCGCGTGGTTGATCGCTTTCTGCATAGCCTGTTTGGTGATCACACCATCCGCAAAATATTTCTGCGACATGGACACGCAGCCCATATAAAGGCTTTCCAGCTGCTCGGGCGAGGTTTTCCGACCCAGGATAAGTTCGGTGCTGCCGCCACCGATATCAACAACCAGTCGTCGCGTATCTTCACCGCCAAGATCATGACAAACGCCCATGAAAATCAGGCGGGCTTCTTCGCGCCCGGAAATAATGTCTATTTTGTGCCCGAGAATCTGTTCGGCCTGGGCGAGGAACTGGCTGTCTTTGGCTTTACGCAGAGTGTTAGTGCCGACGATACGGACGTTGCTGGGATCCAATGGACGTAGTCGTTGGGCAAATCTTTCCAGGCATTCCAGGGCGCGGGTAACCACAGCTGCGTCAAGGCTTTTGCCAGATCGCAGGC
>CBDUMB010000011.1:0-16903 GCA_965368205.1 uncultured Pseudomonadaceae bacterium
ATTAAGATACCAATGAGCACCATCCAGGTATCAAAATTAGTCGCCAGCATGGGTTGGATATCAACAGAGCCGGTATGCACCACAATACCTTCGATACCCACCTTAAGAATAACGCCACCTAACAAATGCATAATGGCGTAGCGGATGCCTGCCGCTCTGGCCTGAGGTGTGCCACCCACCCAAACTACAACGGTGGAGAATATCGCCATCAGTTCCCAGTACAGGAACAGGGTGATCAGATCCCCGGCAAAACAGACACCCACCGCACCTGCCGCATAGGCATAAGCAGCCGCCAGTTCGTACCAGCGCGCCTGACGGAAGGCAAACAGACCGCCGACAAACGCCATGATGGAAAAAATAGTGGCAAACAGGCGACGCAGGGCGCTGCCTTCAACGGGTTCAATGTCATAACCCAGGAAATATGACGTCACCGCAACGCCATCCGGCACCTGCCAGACCGCCCAGAGCGTCGCCAGCGGCGCCAGCAGCAATACAGCTGTACGCAGCCAGCCCCGGGTGACACCGATCAACAGAGCGCCAGCGAGCAACACAAATGCGGGTGGAATGACCATATCAATCATCGTAATAGTCTTCCCGACGCTTCAGGACAACGCCTAAAACTTTGGCGACCACCACCATCAATACACAGGCCAGGAGTCCATAAACAGCGCCAAAGCCAAACCAGCCATCAATGCCGAAATAACCCTTAATCTTGATGAAAAACTGGCCGACAACTGTCAGCGCCAGCACGATGCTGAAAACAATCCAGAGCTTGCGGATGGTTGCCGGTCGCACCAGCCAGTGGTCATCCTGCTGCGCCTGGGCGCTTGGTTTTTCGGCATCATTCATTGCATTTGGCTCACTAGCTGGCTTTCAAGATCCAGGACCGGCTGATTAAAGAAGAAAAAGCCCAACGTCGCCAGAGCGGTCAGAGACAACGCCAGCACCATGGGCCACGGCGCCTCGCCATGATCTTTCCCGCCTTCTGCCTCACGCCCGAACCAGGCGGCAAAAATAATGGGCAGAAAATACGCTGCGTTTAATGCCGTACTGGTGATGATGGTAAATATGGCCACGTAGTTATCACTTTCGAATGCACCGGCAAGGATGAACCATTTAGAAACAAACCCACCTGTGGGCGGTACGCCAATCATCGACAAAGCGCCAATGGTAAAGGCTGCCATGGTCCAGGGCATGCGTGCACCAATCCCGCTGAGTTGGCTGAGCTCGGTCTTTTTAGCCGCGGTGTAGATAGCACCGGCGGCAAAGAACAGTGTGATCTTGCCAAATGCGTGCGCAACAATATGCACCGCAGCACCAATTTCTGACAGCGGCTTCAACAGCGCCGCGGCCATAATTACATACGACAACTGGCCGATGGTAGAGTAAGCCAGCATACGCTTCAGGTTTGTCTGACGCAGCGCCACCACACTGGCGGCAAGAATGGTGAACGCCGCCGCGTACATCAGCCAGCCACTCGAAGGCTCTGAAAACAGATTATCGACACCGAAGACATAAATGATCACCTTGGTGATGGTGAATACACCCGCCTTCACAACCGCCACCGCGTGCAACAAGGCACTCACCGGGGTTGGCGCAACCATTGCTGCGGGTAACCACTTATGCACGGGCATAACGGCGGCTTTACCCACGCCAAAAACAAACAGCGCCAGCAGCAGACCTACAGCAGGACCACTGATGTGACCCGCAAGGATGCCTTCCGGAGCGAACGTCAACGTGCCCGCCACCAGGTAGGTCCAGATAATGGCAGGCAACAATAAACCTATTGAAGTACCCAGCAGAATGCCGAGATAAACCCTGGCTGAGGCAACCGTCGCCTTATCACCCTTGTGCGAGACAAGTGGATAGGTCGACAGCGTCAGAATTTCATAACACAGAAACAGGGTCAGCAGATTGCCGGCAAACGCAACACCCAGGGCAGCGGCGATGGCGATGGCAAAACAGACATAAAAACGGGTCTGTTTTTTCTCATTGTTGCCCCGCATATAACCGATGGAATAGATCGAATTCACAATCCAGAGGGTTGCCGCGAGGGCACCAAACAACATGCCCAGCGGTTCCACGGTGAACGCAATTTCTAACCCATCAAACAACTCGGCGACCATCAATGCAGGACGCCCACCGTCCATCACCTCAGGCACCAGCGACCACACCACCAGGGCAACAGCAACCGCGGTCACCAACGTGATGGTTTCACGAAGGTTCGGCCAGCGCCCGGTCATGCTGATCAGAATGGCGCCTGCCAGCGGCAGCAACAGAGACAGAACAATGGTGGTTGCACTACTCATGGCAGATGACTCACCAGGCCCATTGCCGCGCTTTCAGACAGGCTGACTGTGAATCCGGGAAACAGACCAAAATAAATATTCGCCAGGGCAACTACCCAGATTCCCAACAGCAGCATTGCAGGCGCTTCGGACTTGAACGGGATTGCTCCGGCATTGGGCGCTGTTGCAGCAGAAGCCTCCGGGGGCTCACCAAAATAAAGCTGCTCAACAATCTTCCAGACGTAGACCACTGCGGCCAGTGAACTCAGCACAACAACCGCAACCGCGGCAATACCCAGCGGACCCTGCTGGAAGGCTGCGGACAGCAACAGCCATTTTGAAATAAAACCTGCAGTGCCTGGAATGCCAACGAGGCTTGCGCCCAGAATCAATAACGCTGCTGACGTCAGCGGCATACGACGGGCAAGGCCAGCAATATCCGCCATACGCAGCCCACTGGTCTGAAGCGCAAAGGCAGCCAGCACCAGAAACAAGCCACCTTTGGCCAGCGCGTGATTAAACATGTGTGTAAATGCTGCGGTCAGGCCTGGGACATCGCCAAAACTTGCACCCAGCAGAATGTAGCCTATCTGCGCGACAGAAGAATAAGCCAACAACCGCTTTAAGTGTCCTTCAACCACCGCCACGGCAGAGCCAACCAGAATCCCAAGAATAGCCAGAGGCGCGAGGAAACCCGCATATTGGGTCATATGCCCGGTCAGGTTGCCTTGAAAAACGACAAAATCGAAGCGCAATAAAACATACAACGCCACTTTCGTGGTACACGCTGCCATAAAAGCGGTGACCATATGCGGGGCGTGATGATAGGCATTGGGCAGCCAGACATGTAACGGGAACACCGCAGCCTTCAACGCCAGTCCCACGGTGATGAAACCGGCAGCAACCAGTATCGGGGTCTGATCACCCACTTCAACCAGACGCGCCTCCATATCGGCAAAGTTGAGCGTACCGGTCATCATATAAACAAGACCAACGCCAATCAGATAGAAGGTGGCACCAATAGTACCCATCACCAGATACTTGATGGTTGCAGTCAGTGCCTGCCTGTCAGGCCCCGCAGCTACCAGGATGTAGCCTGCCAGCGAGGATATCTCCATAAAAACGAAGACATTAAATGCGTCGCCGGTAACCGCGATACCTGACAATCCGGTTAACGCAATCATCCAGGCGGCGTAAAACAGAGGCCGCTGACCTTCAGGCAGATCCCGAGCCAAACTGACACGACCACTGAGCAGGGCCACACTGGATGCACCCGTTGTGACGAGTAACAGAAGCGCGTTAAAGGCATCAATTCTCAGCTCAATGCCAAACGGCGCGGGCCAACCACCCATTGCGTAAGTCAGCACGCCTGCATCGCGAACCCCAAGCGTCAGCGCAACAGCAATACAGAACGCCATCACACTTGCGGCAGTTGCTGTTGCCCAGGCTAAACTCCCGCCACGCAACAGCATCACCATTGGCGCTGACAACATCGGCACCACAATCTGCAACGCGGGTAATTGACTGGTGAGGCTCACTCCTGAGTATCCGCCTGTTGAATTTCATCGTCCTCGATGGTGCCGTAAGCCTCGTAGATGCGAACAACAACAGCCAGGCCCAATGCGATGGTAGAGATACCCACAACAATTGCGGTGAGAATCAGCACCTGAGGAAGCGGGTTGGAATAAATCTGATCAACTACGCCGGGTTGAATGATGGGTGCTGTGCCGCCATCAACTTTATCCATAGTGATGTACAGCAGAAAAACCGCCGCCTGAAAAATACTCAGACCCAACAGCTTTTTCATCAGATTCGGCTTGGCGATGACAGCGTAGAAGCCAATCATCAACAGCACCACAAAAACCCAATAGTTATACAGGCCGAGAAGTTCCAACGTTATCGTCCTCTTGCTGCAAATGCGTGATAAATCGCAAGCAGAACCGATGCCACCGAAATGCCGACACCTAGCTCAATGAGGATAATGCCCCACTGCTGACCTGCAACCGGGTTGCTCGATAGAACTCCGTACTCGAGAAAATTGGCGCCTGACAACATAGTCAACACACCCACACTGCCGTACAGCAAAGCCCCCGTCGCCATCAACACCACAAGCACGCGAGGAGGTATTAGAATAAGCGCTTCCCGCTCACCCTGAATTAGCGCAAACAGAATAAGTGCAGCCGCAAAAATTGCGCCCGCCTGAAATCCGCCGCCAGGCCCGTATTCCCCATGGAATTGAACATACAGCGCAAACAGAATAATGAACGGTATGAGCAGTTGCCCGACAACCTGTGGCACGAGATGGTGACTGAGATAAGTACGGCCACCAGCAACATCTTCTGGCTTACGATCGCCAAACGCCCCCGGCAGACCAAGCAGGAATAAAACCCCTATACCTGCAGTAAGCACAACAATCACTTCGCCCAGGGTATCGTAACCACGAAAGGAACCCAGCACCGCGGTAACTACATTAGGTATGTCTATAAGTACAGGTGTCTGCTCCAGATACCATGGCGCAACATGCTGGTGCACCGGTGCTTCCGGATCTCCCAGACGCGGCTTCTCGAAAGTGGCATAACCCACGGTAAGTGCCGTGAGGGTAACAACCGAAAGCGCAAGCCAACGCACACCTTTGGGACTTTTTTCGTTTGGAGGAATCAGCGCTAACGCACCCAATAACAAAACTGTGGACACGCCTGCGCCTACGGCGGCTTCGGTTAGCGCAACATCGGCCGCATCCAGCACAAAAAAGTTAGCCGCCATCAGGAGCGAAAAAATGCCTGTCAACATGACTGCCGTGAAAAGATTTTCGGCGCGGACTATGCCAATGGCCGAAATGACCAGCAAAGTAAGTAGAAATATGCCAAACAAAACTGTCACTGCTGCATGTCCTCAGGCAGGTTTGGCGGCATTTCTACATCCACCGGGCGTAACCCGGAAAGCATGGCTGCGTTCGCCAGGGCATAGGTTGCAGTGGGTCCAGTTAAGAGCAGGAAAACGGCAATGGCCGCAAGTTTTACTGCCGCGAGCGACAGGCCAGCCTGCAGCATGATGCCGAATAGAATCATCACTGTGCCCATGGTGTCAGTCAAACTGGCAGCGTGCATGCGTGTATACAAATCGGGTAACCGCATGATGCCTATGCCCCCGATGAGGACAAACAAGCCTCCACCAATCAGCAGAACCCAACTCAGAATATCAAGAGCTAACTGCATATCAGTGCTCGTCCTGGGGCGCTTCAATATTGGCAGGTAGAGAATCATCCCGTCGATTCTGGAAAAACTGCAGAACCGCCAGAACGCCAATGAAATTGATCAGAGCATAGGCCAGCGCCAGATCAAGAAAATCCGGGCGACCGTATAAAAACGCAATCACGGCTAACAGGAGCACTGTTTTAGTACCAAACATGTTAACAGCCAGCACCCGGTCATAGACCGATGGCCCCATCAAGGCCCGGCTCAAAGCCAGAATCATGGTTAGAAAAATAGCCACAGACGCTACGTAATACATACCCATCAGATTTTATTCATCACTTTGCGGCCATCATTGTTGATTCATCAGGTATTCAGCAGAGCCGAAACACGCCTGTTCATATCCCCTTCCAGCAGCGCATCTGCACCCTGACGGGTGAGACAATGGACTAACAATTCACCTTCGTGATCATCCAGCGTGACTGTGCCCGGCGTCAGCGTAATTGAATTGCCTAGAATTGCCTGTAGAACCGGGTTCTCGGTTTGCGCTGTTAACTGCACAACCGTTGGGCTGACAGGCATTTTCGGCGACAGGACGATGCGTGCCACTTCAAGATTCGATTTCACCAGCTCAATGGCAAGCCAACCCCAGAATGGTATGAGCCGATAGGTCAGATGCAGACTGAACACGTCTCGTTTGAAAAAACCCATACGATGAGCGAGGAACAGGGTAAACAGGCAAGAAATCACACCCAGCGTAATCAGCAGCGGTTTATACAATCCACTCCATAACAGCCAGATGACCATCCATAAGATAAATGTCAGAACCAGGCGCATACAGCCTTAACCTTCACACGGGTAGTGCCGACGCAGAGATTCGTAAACGACGTCTCGAGCCAGGGCTGGCGTGGTCTCGTCGGGATCGCTGAGTTGCTCCAGCACATGGCTGATTATCTCCTGTACCGGTACCGGATCCCCGACGCAGTACTCTGCATAAATGGTGGGTCCACTGACCCTGACCCGATCACCAAGGCGGGTACGAATTGCGCGTTCGGTCAGGGTTTCAGACCGGTCCAGTTCGTCGGCAATGTTCATGGTGACACGCTCGTCGGTGGCCACCGCGCCATCTAGAAAACCTTGAATATAAAGCACACAATGCAAGCCGGACGGGCTTGCCGGATCATCGGCGTAGGCTTCACAAGCTGATTGCAGATCACTGCGATCAAGTGGTGTCACCGCGACCACAGCAGACGAAATCAGCAGGCCGGCGAGAGCCAGGAAAAATACATTTAATCGACGCAAAAGCACGCTCAGTTTGCCTTAAGTGGAACTTGCCACTGCGGAACTCTGGACAATCATGTTCTTGACGGTAGCACGCGCTGTCAAGGGAAATCGGACTCAGAACCCCGGGCACAGCGTCTTGGGTTATGCACACTACACTATACGGAGAGCGAACAATGCTCGATAACGCCATCGACTTGCGGTCTAAACCGCTACATATTTCCAGTATAGGCAAAAATGCTGAACCCGCCGTTGTCCTTGAGGACTTCAATTTTGATGGGGCATCTTTTGAGCAATACATCAATCACTACTGCTCCGAGCAGCAGCCTGGCCGAATCATGATGATAGAAGCCTCACCGCACAACTGGGACTCATGGGAGCGACACACCCAAGGCGAAGAGATAGTCATAGTGCTCAGCGGCAAAGGCGAGTTTATTCAGGACATTGATGGTGTACACCACCGTGTGCCGGTAGAGGCTGGCAGTGCGGTAATCAATCCGGCAGGTGTATGGCATACCGCCAATATCGAGACACCCATCAACGCGCTTTACATTACCCCCTGCCCGGGCACAGAACACAAACCCCGCTGAGTGGTGGATCAATCAGTGGTTGTCAGCTTTATTCACAAGCCCAGCCCGTTGATCTGCCTGCTCAGCCTGCCGCTTACGCTTCTCTGCTGGACCGAATCCACCGCCACCAGGTGTTTTCAGCACCAGGGTAGCCTGTGCTGGCACCTGCTCGCGGCCTTTACCCGCCAGAGATTGTAAGGTGCCATCCGCATGCTCAACGGTCACCGCCCCTGGCCCACCATCCAGACCGCCTGCGCGACCACGCGCTGGATGCACAATACGATCAAACATCTTGGAGATCACAAACGGCTGCGCATATCTATGACTGACCCGGATCGTCTGTCCCAGACCACCCCGGAACTGGCCTTCTCCGCCCGAACCAGGCGTGTACTCTTTACACCAGAACAGCAAAGGTGATGTCACTTCGTTTACTTCAGTAGAGGTTGTACGCACACCGGAGGGAAAAGCTGTGGTAGACAGGCCATCTTTATGTGGACGCGCCCCCGTACCCCCATTAAAAATCGGGTTGATCACAAACTGCTGATCTTCAGCAGCACCCAAGGCATGCATAAAGACAGGATTCCAGATACACGAAGCACCCTCAGCAGGCACTGAATCCGGTAACACCTGGGCAAGACACCCCAACACCACATCAGGCAGCATCTGGCCGATGCTGTGACGGGCAGATACAGCTCTCGGCGAGCGCGCGTTAAGCAGACAATCCTGTGGTGCACGCACATGGATAGCGGCAAGCGAACCGGCATTGTTGGGTATCTCATTGCCCACAAGACAACGCACACCAAAAGAGGCATAGGCCTGTGTGTAGGCTAACGGCACATTTATGCCTCGAGGACTGGCAGCGGAAGAACCTGCAAAATCCAATGTGATCTGCCTGTCGTCAATGTGCATCAAAGCCTTTATCTCAACCGGCTCGTCATAGCCATCTACGGTCATGGCATAACGATACTGACCTTCCGGCAAGCGTGATATCTCTTCACGCATGGCGTCATCTGAACGCTGCATGATGGCAGCTCCCAGTTCGTCTAAATCAGACAATGACAGGTCCTGCATCATATCCAGCAGAGCTGCTGCGCCGGCGTCGTTACAGGCGGTCAAAGAATACAGATCGCCCTGCGCCACCAGCGGGTCGCGAACGTTAGCCAGCAGTATTTCCATGAGCACATCATTGCGCGAACCCGCTCGGAAAAGGTAGGAAATAGGAATGCGCAGACCTTCTTCAAAAACATCATTTGCATCAGGACCGAAACCCCGCCCACCCACATCTGCGATGTGACTTGTCGAAGCAAACAAAGCAACACATCCCTGGGCGGAAAAAACCGGCGTCACCACCGTGAAATCATTCAGGTGACCGGTACCATCCCAGGGGTCATTCGTCAGCAGCACATCGCCTGGTTGCAGGGTTGCCAGAGGAAATCTGTTGAGAAATTTGGCCACTGCTGCCGCCATCGAGTTGACATGCCCCGGGGTGCCTGTGACCGCTTGGGCGAGCATGTCGCCGGCAGGATTGAACACCCCGGCAGACAAATCACCGGCTTCACGGACAACGGTGCTGAACGCGGTACGCATCAGCACCTGGGCCTGTTCTTCAACAATGGCAAGCAGACGGTTCCAAGCCAACTGGATTTGCAGTTCCTGCATAACTCAGTCCTCCTGCACGGCAAGTTCTATACACAGAGACGCATCTGCGCGGACAGAAACCCGGGCGCTCGCTGGCACAATTGTGGTCGTCTGGGTCTCAGCAATCACAAGCGGACCGGCATAGCTCTGACCCTCCTGCAATTCTGCACGGAGCAATACCTTTGAAGTAAACGCGCTATCACCGGACCACCACTGAACCTGATCACTCACCGCCTGCTGCATGGCCTGGGCATCTGCCGCCTGTAAGGTTTTTGTCATCGGTTCACTGGAAAGTGATAACGTCCAGCTGAGCACCTCTATGGCCAGATCCGGAATTGTGCGCCCATACAGCTGCTTGTAAGTACGTTCGAAACGACTACGGATATCATCAACAGACAGCGCCTGCAGGTCTGAAACATCTACGGCAATCTCGTAGCCCTGCCCGACATATCGCATATAACCTTCCCGCCGCTCTTCTCGCTCACCCGTTGCGCCAGCATCATCGAGCACTTCGGCAGCCTCGGTACGCATCTGTGTAAACAGTCCCGTGACTTCTGCCTGGTCGAGCTCTGCCAACAGCGCGTAAGCGCTACGCACTAATTCATATCTCACCGGGGCGAGTAGAAACCCGATGGCACTACCCACACCAGCGCCGGGTGGAATCAGAACCCGCGGGATTTTCAGCTTCTGGGCCAGGCGCGCCGCGTGTAACGGTGCAGCACCACCAAAGGCAACCAGACAGGTGCCTTGCACACGTTTGCCCCACTCTGCTGCATGCGCACGGGTGGCAGCGGCCATGTTCTCATCGACAATTTCGCTGATCCCCAGCGCCGCAGACAAAACATCCAGTGACAGTGGTTGCGCGCTATGGTGCTCAAGCGCCTCGGTCGCCGCCTCCACTGAGAGGTCCACCCTGCCACCAGCAAAATTTTCCGGCAGCAGACGACCCAGCAGCAGATCTGCATCGGTGACTGTAGGCAACGTCCCGCCGCGTCCATAGCAGCTTGGTCCGGGCTCGGAACCCGCACTCTGGGGACCAACATGAATCCGTTTCAAACTATCCAGACTGGCAATGGACCCGCCGCCAGCACCAATTTCCACCATCTCCACAACCGGAATTCTGACGGGCAGGCCGCTGCCTTTTTTAAATCGATAACTGCGGTCGACTTCAAAAGCGCGTGAATGTTGCGGCACACCTTTCTCAATCAAACACAGCTTGGCGGTGGTACCACCCATATCAAAAGAAACCACGCTGCTTTCCTGATGGGATTTAGCCACACTTGCAGCCAGCATCGCACCGCCTGCTGGACCGGACTCCACCAGACGAATCGGAAATCGGGTTGCCGCATGCAGCGTCGTCAAGCCACCACCGGAGGTCATCAACAGCACCTTGCAGTTAAAACCACGTTCAACCAGAACGGCTTGCAGTCTCTCCAGGTAACCGGCCATCAGCGGCTTCACATAAGCATTTGCGGTGGTTGTCGACATACGCTCGTACTCACGTATTTCCGGACAAACCTCACAGGACAACGACACCCAGAGTTGCGGAAAACTCTGTTTAACAAGCTGTGCAACACGAAGCTCGTGGGCAGGTTGGCGATAGCTGTGCAGAAAGCCGACAGCTAAGGATTCAACGCCCTGCTCTACCAGCGCATGCACTTCAGACATGAGCCCGCTTTCATCTAAAGCCAGCAGAGTCTGACCATCAGCAGCCACTCTTTCTGCAATCCCTACCCGCCAATGACGGGGCACCAGGGGTGCCGGCCGATCGATGTTCACATCATACTGTTCAAATCTGTTTTCAAAGGCCATGGCAAGCACATCGCGATGTCCAGCAGTGGTCAGTAATGCTGTTTTTGCGCCACGACGCTCAATCAAGGCATTTGTCGCAAGGGTAGTACCGTGCAACACAAGCTGCACATCGGCAGCGGCAATACCTGTACGTGCCAGCACATCATCCACCCCCTGCAGAACACCAGTCACCGGGTCTGCATGTGTGGTCAGCACTTTGACCGAAGTCACCATCAGCCCTTGCTGAATGACAACATCCGTAAAAGTACCTCCAATATCCACACTCAAACGCACCGCCACTAGCTTGCTCCAGCGGGCGCTTGCTCAAAATTTTCGCGCCACAAGGGTGAAGTCAGGCCGACAAGTATGACAACGGTCAGCATCAGCGCTCCGGATATCTGAATCGCCATCTGCGGCCCAACAAGCTCAGACAGATACCCGGCAAACAAGGTACCAATGGGACCCGCACCCATAAACGAAAAAGCATAGAAACTCATAACACGGGCACGCTGCGCCGGCGGCGCTAACTCCTGCATCATGGTTCGAGACATCGGCATCGCAGCGCCACCACACAAGCCCCAGCAGAAAACCAGAACAACAAACACAGTAAAACTCTGGACGCTACCACTGAGGATCAGCACCATGGACCCCAACCCCTGGGCCACCAACAAAGCGCGTCCCGCACGTTTCACATAGCCGATCCTCAACATCACCAGAATAGTCAACGCAAGACCTGCTGAATTCAGGCCATTGAGCAGCCCAAGACTGGTGGAGGACCCATTAAACACTTCCCGCACGGCAAGCGGAAAACAGACAATAAAACAGCCCATGAAAAACATTGCCATGGCGACATTCTGTATCACTACCGTACGCATGACGGGTGAGCCGGCGACGGTTCTGGCGCCCTGGAGAACACTCTGTAAAACAGAATCAGTGGTGCGGGGTTGAGTCTCAACGATGCCGGATCGACGTATCTGCCGATAGGCCAGAACGCCAGCCAGCAGGCACAGGCTTTGCATTGCCAACACCACAGAAGCACCAAGGAGATCCGAAAACGCAGCGATCCCATAGCCGACAATCTGGAAACCGAATTGGAACAGGCTGGTCAGCAAAACCGTATGCTGCACCTTGTTGCCGGACACATGATTCAGCAAACCGTCTCTGGCTGGGGTAACAAAGGCCTGAACCAGACCCATCAGCACGGCGTAAACCAGCATGACAGGGAAACTCAACCAACCTGCGTAAATTGCCGCGATCAGAATCCAGGGCACCACTGCTCCGGCCAGTTGCGCATAAAGTGCCTGACGGTCGGGCCCCACGCGATCAGCTATCACCCCGGCCAGCAGAATAAACAGCATGCCGGGCAGCAATAACGCTGTTTGCGCCCAGCCAACCAATTCGGCCGGCTCGCGCAGCACAATGGTGACCAGCCAGGCAAATACCACCGACTGCATACCCCATGCCATGAACCAGGTACTGGTGGCGAACAGGTAGTTGTTTCTAGGCGACATCGTTCAGCGTGAAAAAAAGAGTACGCAACCCTATCATCTTCACCATCACCCGGTCACTTTCAAACACCACGCCTTTACATCAGCTACATGGGCACCAGGGTGATCAGGTTGAGCATGAATAAAGAGGCTTTCTGCAGATATACCAGCAGAGGCAACCCCATAAAACTGGCCACGATCAAGCCCAGGAAAATCGCGGTGCCATAACGCATATTCATGACCCGATACTGGTAGGCCAGATGTTTCGGCAGGAAATGCGGCAGGATATAGTGCCCATCCAGAGGACCCAGAGGAATCAGGTTAAACAGCATCAACAGCAGATTGATCTGCGCAAGCAGCGTGAAAAACAATTCGCCGCCAGGATTCTGCCAACCTGCTTTGATGAGCAACAGGAAAATGTTCCAACTGACCAGCGCGGTTAACAGATTCATCAACGGTCCTGCTGCCGCAACGTATAAATCAGATATCGCAGACTTGAAATTACGCGGATCAGTAGGCACCGGCTTGGCATAACCAATACCGATGAAAACAACCATGAGGAAGCCCACCGGATCAAGGTGGGCAATCGGGTTCAAGGTAAGGCGACCAGCCCGCTCCGCCGTATCGTCACCCTGCCATTTAGCCACAATCGCGTGACCGAATTCATGGAAAGACAGTGATACCACAAGTGCAATAACAAGCAGCACAAACACTTCATAACGGCCATCGAGAATCAGGGTGATCATGGCGTCAGTGTAACGCTGCGCCGCGTTTCTTGTAGGAGTTTTTTAAGCGGCCTGAGACAGGACCAGTGCAATCTGCTGCCCGAGCTGACGAAAACCCATAAACTGCTCCGGGCTGACCGACTGCCCAACAACGTTTTCCGCATACAGCATGCCCACAGGTTTCTGCGCAAGCTTGACGGCGACAACCGCACCGGACCCGCCAAAATGCCAGGCGTCCTGCCGCACCACGTCGGTGAAGATCTGCGCTTTGAAATCAGCCAGGGCACTGACAAAAACCGGCACGCTTTTCGGATCGTGCGGCGGCCAGCTATGCGCTGCTGCTGCTTCAACACCAGCGCTGTATTTGACCACCAGTTTGGTTCGGTCGGGCGTAAACAAAGCAAAGTAAACATGAGAGAAACCCACGGCCTGGTGCAGACCATCGACAATCTGTTGCATCAGCTCATCCCGTGTAGCACCACCCTCGAGGTCCTCAGCCAGATCTGTCAGAGCACTGAACAGCACATCCGCATTATAAACCGGCGGGTTGTGACTCGCCTCTGAGCTTGCACCTGAGTCAGCCATCGTCCGCTTGTCTGATTCAGTATTCTCTTGGGATGACTTGTCAGTCACCAGCAATGACTGCGATACACCAAATTGCCTGGCAATGTTGCCGGCGGCATCAAGGTTGTTGCTGATCAGAGATTTGACATCCGTCACCTTCATGTTCAGATGTTTTGCCAGTTGGCCCACTACATCGATCAGCGCTTCTGACTCCACGTCATGATTGCGTAAAAGGTTCGCCACGCGATGGCCAAACTGTACATGTTGTACCATCGGTAAATCGTCGTGACGGCCATCCAGCACGTGGCCAACAAGGTCGCCGAGATTCCAGTCTGCAGCGAGCACACGCCCCAGCTCCGATAACTCGAACCCGAGCACCTCCCGCTGGGCTTGTACCAGATCTGCGCCTTCGACTACCAGCGCTTCAATCGCCATCGCTTCCTGGTCCGCGCGCGACCAGAATGCCATGTCACCCACTTCTTTGAGGAGGGCGGCAACAAAGACTTCCTCACATTTGTGTCCACAGATACGCGCAAACGAGCGGGCCTGGGCAGCCGCGTGAAAGGCCTGTGCCATATATTGCCCGACCCGTGCGTGTTGGCGCCCTTTGAGCATTTCTTCAATGACAGAGACTGAAATGGCCAGTTCACGCACAGCATCAAAACCCACCAGCACAACAGCAGAGCTGATGGTGTCAATGTCACGATTCTGTAGGTTAAACAACGGGCTGTTAGCAATCTGTATGACCCGCGCGGCCATAGAAGCATCATGGCCGATAACATCAGACAGGTCCTGAGCGGAGGAACGACTGCTGGAGGAGACATTACGGATGTCGCGGATGGTACGGGAGAACACGGGCAATCCCGAGGCATTTAACTTGCCCCGCCACACCTCCATCTGCCGAGACGGTTGTTTTTGTGCGCTCTGATTCATGCTGGTTTCCAACTCACTTGAACAAGTGTAGTTCGAAACCGTTATTTCGCCTGGGAGGCGTGGGCTTTATTGGATATTTGTGTCCAACCAGTTCACCAGATCAGCCAGTACCTCATCACGATTGGTTTCGTTAAACATCTCGTGCCGACCACCCGGGTACCATTTAACCTCAACCCGGGACAGACCCTGGTCGTTAAATGCCTGCAACATGCGCTGGATATCTTTCTGCTCACTGTGCACCGGGTCTTCGGTGCCAGAAAACACATAGATAGGCAGATCACGCGGGATTTTTGCCAGGACTTCAGGTTGGGTTGCGGTGCTGGAACCTGCAAACAGATCCACAAGCGAACCCGTGGAGAGCACAAAACCACAGGCGTCGTCATCAAGGTACAACTGCACCTGTTGCGCATCCCGGGACAGCCACTCAAAGCCGGTGGCCCCTTCACCAGCAAAGGGTTTGTTGGCATCACCAAACAACAGACGCTGTAAGACATCGCTGGACTGTCCGGCACCCAGGCGCCATTTTTCAAACTTTGCAATGCTGCGCGACAGCAAACCGGCGGACTTGGCTTTGAAACCAGGCGAACCGGAAAGCACCAGCAGGTCGATGCTGTGGCCATAACGTGTAATGAACTGCTGAGACATCATCGATCCCATACTGTGGCCCAGCAGGATGCGTGGCAGGCCATCATGTTGGCGAGCGATCTGCGCGTTCAGTTCGTAGGCATCAGCCAGTACACGGTTCCAGCCGTCGCCACCCATGTATCCGAGGTTAGCCTGCCCCGTTACCCCATGACCACGATGATCATTGGCATACACTGCATAACCCGCCTGGTTCAGGTACTCCGCCACCGCGCCGTAGCGTTGCGCGTGCTCGCCCATGCCATGCGCTATCTGTACAACCGCCTTGGGTGTTTCACAGGGCCAGAAATAACAGGCCACTTCTGCGCCATCGCTGGCGTTGAGCGTAAACGTTTGCATGCAGAACCTTTTTTTGTTTTAGCTGTTCAGTTGAATTGTTTTTATTTGCGGTACATATTAAATGGCTTTGCACCCGCACACCTACTGTTACGGACACTTTATGCAACTGATTGGACCCGCAGAGCAGGATATTGCTGATGAAATTGAAGTCCTGGCTAAACTCCTGCCCCTGAAAAACGCCCATGTTCTGGAACTTGGCTGTGGCACGGCAGAAAAGACCCGCGAACTGGCCGAGAAAACCCCCATCGCCAGCATTGTAGCTGCAGAGGTGGATCCACAGGCTCACGCCAAGAACATCGCACTTGGCACCCTGCCAAAAATAGAGTTTGCAACGTTTGGCGCCGAAGCGATCGACGCGCCTGACAATGCTTTTGACATTATCCTGATGTTCAAATCCCTGCACCACGTGCCGCTGGATTTGATGGATCAAGCCCTCGCAGAGATTAAACGCGTATTGAAACCCGGTGGCCTGGCTTACATTTCAGAGCCCGTCTTCGCCGGCGACTTTAATGAGGTCCTGCGGCTGTTTCATGATGAATCAAAAGTCAGGCAGGCGGCTTTTGGTGCGCTTGAAAAAACTGTAGCCGAGCGCCACCTTGAGCTGGAGCAGGAATATTTTTTCAAAAACCAGGTCACCCTCAAACACTTTGGCCAGTTCGAAAAAGGCGTCATGGCGGCGACCCATACCGAACATATTTTGACGCCGGAGTTAATCCAGCAGGTCAGAGCCAAGTTCGAGAGCTACGGTGACCCGGCAAAAGGCTATACCTTTCTCACTGAAAACCGGGTCGACCTGCTCAAAAAAGCCGTGGCCTGAACGGCTGCCCGCGCCTACTGCTCGCGCATGCGCTTAGCCAGCCAACCCCAGCCTTCTGTTGCCTGGCTCATATCCAGAAGCTGATCCTTTTTACTCAGCAGATCCTCATAGGTGACATCCGCATCAAACTCCAGGTCTTCATTATTGAAGACTGCAGCGGTGGAAAAACGACCGTTACCCGCCAGAATAACTTTACCTGTTGGCGCATCGTCCGCACACATCAACAATACCGCAGGTGTGACTAACTTCGGATGACGCATGGGATCGGGATTGTCCAGGTCTTCATCGCGCCCCGGAATGGTGTTAATCAGTCGGGTAGAAGCGGCAGGCGCCAGGCAGTTAACACGGATGTTTTTTGCCCGTCCTTCTTTTTCAAGCACGTTCATCATCCCTAACATACCCATTTTGGCCGCGCCGTAGTTGCCCTGACCAAAATTACCAAAGATGCCCGAGGTAGAGCTGGTGAACACAATCCGACCGTAATTTTTTTCGTACATGATGGGCCAGGCTGCGTGTGTGACATAAGCCGAGCCGTTCAGGTGCACGTCCATGACAATGTCCCAGTCATCCAGGGCAAGTTTTTTAAAACTCTTGTCGCGAAGAATGCCAGCGTTGTTAACAAGAATATCCACGGTTCC
>CBDUMB010000012.1:0-16743 GCA_965368205.1 uncultured Pseudomonadaceae bacterium
CTGAACAGACAGGCGGCCATTCTGAACCGCGCCAATCTGGCTAAAAAAGCCTTAGCTTGTCTCTCTGGCTGTGAGAAACTGAGGGATTGAGGAGAGGGCCCCGTTCGAAAAGTGATTCTAAGAATTTCCCTGACTGTGCTGGTCATTGCCTTGCTTGTGGGCATAGTCGCAGTGGTCAAGCAAAACCAGAGTTCAGCTAAAGCAGCTGCCATGGCAGCTGGCCCTGCGCCTGCGGTTGTCACCGCCACTCGTGTGAAGCGAACTGCGTGGACACAGCGTATCGAAGCCGTTGGCGATCTCAGAGCCATTCAGGATGTCGCCATTGCATCTGAAGTGCCGGGCAAGGTGATCGAGATAAACTTCGAATCAGGCGCCCCAGCTCAAGCTGGCGATATTCTTGTGCGTCTGGATGCAAGTGAGGATCGCGCACAGATCGAAGCTCTGACAGCTGAACTGCAGCTCGCGCAACTGGAAGACCAGCGCGTGCAGAAGCTGCGCGGATCTGCCGCATTCTCACAGTCACTGCTTGATCGCTCTCAATCGCAGATGGCCAATCTACAGGCGCAGGTAGAACGCCAGCAGGTTGTGTTGCAACGCAAAGTTATACGCGCGCCATTTGACGGCGTGTTGGGTATTCGCCAGATCAGTCAGGGCACCATTGTTGCACCAGGCGATTCCATTGTGCGGCTACAGAGCCTGGCACCCATCTACGTCGACTTCACTCTGCCAGAGCGTCACCGGGGTTCGGTTACGCCTGGCCAGACACTTGAGGTTTCCGTAGCCGCCTGGCCTGGTCAGGTCTTCACTGGTGAGCTCGTTGTCGTCAGCCTGGATGTCGACACACGCAGCCGCACGCTGAAGTTGCGCGGACAACTGGATAACGCAGAGCGCCGTCTGCAGCCAGGCATGTTTGCCACTGTGCACCTCATTGTAAGTGGCGAGCAATCGGTGCTGACGCTGCCGCGCACGGCTATCAGCTTCTTTGCTTACGGCGAGTCCGTTTTCACGATCCAGGATGGCAGCAATGGGCCCACTGTACAGCGCCAGCCTGTCAAAGTTGGACGCATTCGCGATGAGCAGGTCGAAATTCTCTCCGGGCTTGCAGAGAATCAGCGTGTCGTGCACACCGGTCACATCAAGCTGCGTGATGGTCAGAACATCACCATCGACGAAGGCATCCCGCTGCCCCAGGGCGTTGACGACCGATGAATATCACCGATGTCTTTGTACGCCGGCCAGTGTTGTCATCAGTTATTGGCCTGCTGATTCTGCTGTTGGGAGCCCGCGCGCTCATGTCTCTGGAGCTGCGCGAATACCCCAAGACAGAGCAGGCGCTGGTGACGGTGACAACCGCCTTCCCGGGTGCCGACGCCGACCTGGTGCAATCCTTCATTACTGAACCACTGCAACGCGCGGCTTCCGAAGCTGAAGGCATCGACTACGTCACGTCCAACTCCCGCCAGGGTGTATCGATCATTCAGGCCTACATGGGGTTGAACTACGACCCCTACGATGCGCTGGCGGAAATTCAGGGCAAAATTGCAAGCGAGCGCAACAGCCTGCCACGTGAGGCAATGGATCCCGTCATTTCGCTGTCAACGAGCGAAGGTTGGGCACTGATGTACATGGCCCTGGTGAGCGAGGACATGGATACCGCGCAGATGACGGACTACACCCTACGCAGCATCGTCCCGCGACTGCAGGCCCTGCCGGGCGTCGCCAAAGCCGGGATTAACGGCGACCAGACCATGGCGCTGCGCGTATGGCTCGACCCGATGCGCCTTACCGCCCTAGACATGACCGCGTCTGAAGTGCGGCGCGCATTGCTTGCAGAGAACGTGCAGTCGGCAGTCGGCCAGACCAAAGGCGACAGCATCAAAATTAATCTGTCAGCCACCACCAATCTCACCACGGTGGAAGAATTCAAAAACCTGGTATTACGTACTGACGGCGCCGCAGTAACACGCCTGCAGGACGTGGCAGATGTGCGCCTCTCCACCAGCAACCCCGATCAGGAAAGCTGGTTCAGCGGCCGTCCCTGCGTGATGCTCGCCCTCACACCCACACCCGGCGCAAACCCGTTGTTGCTTTCGGCTGAAGTGAATGCACTGTTGCCTGATATCCGCAACCAGCTGCCTCGTGGCATGGAATTGAAACTGATTTATGACGGCAGCATGTACATAGAAGACTCCATCGACGAGGTGTACACCACGTTGATCGAAGCTGTGATCATCGTACTGCTGGTTATCTTTCTGTCGCTGGGCACCTGGCAGGCGGCCGTGGTACCCGCCCTGGCTGTACCACTGTCTCTGATCGGCGGCGCGTTCCTGATGCTGCTTATGGGTTTCTCGATCAACCTGCTGACACTGCTGGCCATGTTGCTTGCCATTGGCCTTGTGGTTGACGACGCCATCGTCGTGGTGGAAAACGTGCATCGCCACATCGTCGAAGGTAAAACCCCTTACGAAGCAGCACTTACCGGTGCGCGCGAACTTGTGCTGCCTATCATCTCCATGACCACCACGCTGGTGGCCGTCTACGCACCCATTGGTTTCATGGGCGGCCTGGCAGGATCACTGTTTACGGAGTTCGCCTATTCACTGGCGGGCACCGTGGTCGTATCCGGTATCGTAGCGCTCACCCTGGCACCTATGTTGTGTGCACGAATCCTTCCCGACCGTAATCACAGCAACGCGTTCGAAAGGTTTGTGGATAAGGCTTTCGCCTATCAGGTCCAATTCCATCAATGGCTGCTGCGCGATGCGCTTCGATATCTGGCGGTGCCGCTCCTGGTCGCCCTCTCGGTAACCGGATCCATTTACTTCATGTACCAGGGCAGCACCCAGGAACTCGCACCTACAGAAGATCGCGAAGTTCTGAACGTGCAGATATCGGCACCGGAAACGGCGACGCTGGAATATACCGCGGCGCATGCAGCTGAAGTTGTCAAAGCCTTCGAGACCTTTCCGGAATATCTGCGCAGCTTCCTGCTGATCGGTGGCGGCGGCACACCCGCGAGCAGCTTTGGCGGGTTCCGTTTTGTACCCGTTGCGGAACGGGAACGATCGCAGATGGAGCTTCAACCCCTGACACAGGCGCTTGTGAATCAGATAGCCGGCGTCCAGGTCGCCGTCTTCACCTTTCCTTCCCTGCCTGGCGCCTCGCGTGGTACGCCATTGCAGTTTGTGCTGACGGGAGATTCCACTTACGAGCAACTCGTGGAGATGGCGGACCAGCTCATTGGGGAAAGCTACAAGAGCGGTAACTTCGTCTATCTGCGCAAGTCCGCCGAGATCGCGCTACCACTGACGCGAATGGTTATCGACCGCGATCGCGCCGGAGACCTGGGCGTTGATATGGACGAATTTGGCGCAACCCTGACAACACTGCTTGGCGGCGGATATGTGAGCAGATTCAATCAGGCTGGACGGAGCTACGAGGTTATCCCCCAAGCCGCGCGACGCTATCGCATGGATGAGTCTCTGCTTGAGGATTACCACGTTCGCGGCGGAGACGGCACGCTTATTCCACTGGGCAGTTTCGTCTCGCTCAAACACGAAATTGAGCCCACCCAGCGTGCGCAGTTCCAGCAGCTGAACAGCGTGACCATCAGCGGCATCATGGCACCTGACGTATCACTGGGTGATGCGATGCAGTTTTTAGAAACAAAGGCTGCAGCAATATTTCCACAGAATATCGGCTTCGACTATATGGGCGAGTCGCGGCAGCTCGAGCAGCAGGGCAACGCGTTGCTTTATACGTTTTTCCTTTCGCTGATCTTTATCTATCTGGTGCTCGCCGCGCAGTATGAGAGTTGGCGTGACCCGCTTATCATTCTCGTGTCTGTACCCATGTCGATAGGCGGGGCGATGCTGTTTATCTATCTGGGTTTCGCCACCATCAATCTGTACACGCAAATTGGTCTTATCACGCTGATCGGGCTGATCGCAAAGAACGGCATTCTCATTGTGGATTTCGCCAACCGCCTGCAGGAAACAGAAGGCTTGAACAAACGCGACGCTGTGGCAAAAGCCACTGCCACACGCTATCGACCCATCCTGATGACCACCGTCGCGATGCTGATGGCCATGGTGCCGCTGCTGCTTGCCACCGGACCTGGTTCAGTAAGCCGGTCTCAGATGGGATTGGTTATTTTCTCGGGGCTTGGGCTCGGCACGCTGTTCACCCTTTTTGTGGTTCCTGCAGTCTACGTTCTGCTGGCCAAAGACCGGAAGCCTCAGGCACAAGACGCGCAACAGGTGACTACCGAAACCACCGCGCAAGCCTGATCTCTTCTCTAACTTTTTTCACGTATTGAAATCGTTGGCGCTGCTGCGTTGAGTTGATCAACCGCATAGCCTGCCGCAGCTTTGTAACGGCCCATCAGCGCTTCGCGTTCAGCGGCGGGAAAAACCGCCTCAATATCATCAAATATACCGCCACAACGGCTGTCTAATTCATTCAGAATAACAAAGGGGCCAGCCCCTCTATTACGCAGAACTACTGCAGAGATATTCTCACACAGCTGTTCGTTATATGCTTCAAGCGCTGCATTCGAGACGCCGTGCTCAATCAGGTTGGCTCCTAACACGCGAGCATCAACAATCGCCTGGCTCGCGCCGTTGGAACCCGTTGGGTACATGACATGCGCAGCATCACCCAGGAGAGCAACATTTCCATCTACCCAGGTTGAAACGGGATCACGATCTATCATGGGATATTCAAAAACTTCTGCAGCGCCACGCAGCAGACCTTGAATGTCTACCCAATTGTAGTCCCATCCCTCAAAGTGGTGGATGAAGTCCGCCAGCTCTACTTTTTTATTCCAGTCGCCATGTGTCCAGCCATCAGAGTTGTCCATGGTGACTTCAGCAATCCAGTTGATAAGCGCCAATCCGGTGTCAGGGTCAGCAGGAGAAATAGGGTAAAACACGATGCGCTGGTGATGCGTACCCAAACCAACAAAAGAAGCGCCACTTCGAATAGGCTTGGCGTACGTTGTTCCCCGCCACATGACTGCCCCACCCCAGTGAATGGGTGGTTGCTCAGGATGCATCTGCTGGCGGATGGTTGAATGCAGACCGTCTGCCGCAACTAACAGAGCCCCTGCAAATTCAAGCTCCTCTCCAGCTCCCGTAACAACTTGAGCAATGACACCATCATCCGTGTTGCGATAGGCCTTTACCTGATGGTTTGTTTTCAGTGCGGTTTCGCCAATGCGCTCTAGAGCCGTGTGGTAAAGCAGCATCTGCAACTGGCCGCGATGAACTGAGTATTGTGGCCAATGGTAACCCGCAGCCAGACCCCGGGGTTCTGAATAGACATCTTTGCCGTTCAAACCCACCAATGCCCATTCTTTAGTCTGTAGGCCGATGGTGTCTAATATTTCCGCGCCGAGCCCTAAATCATAAAGTTCACGAACCGCATTCGGCTGCAGATTTATACCCACGCCCATTGGCTTAAGTTCTGGAACGGACTCAAATACAATGCAGGGGACGCCTATTTGATGGAGGGTAAGGGCAAGGCTCAGGCCGCCGATGCCACCACCAGCAATTAGAATCGGGGTTGGATTTGTTTCTGCCGCGCTCATTTTTATGTGCAGACCCATTAATGGAGCCTGTAATTATTCCCGGGTTACTTAGACCGGGAATCTTAACAGGGATATGCATCCATTCGGCTGGAGACCAAGACTGCCAGTTCGAACGAATATTGCCTGTCTACGTCCCTCGATTAAAACATTCATGACTGAAGCAGAACACCTTGATGCCGCACCTTTACTGACCGCAAGCGAAGACATGCACTGACGTCAGGCAAACGAAAGAGACCAGCGCTTATTGACCATAAACCCCGCCGATCGCCAGGGTACCTCGCCAGAACCGCCCAAATTTACTCGGAAATAACGCACAGACATTTGCGAAATATCCACTAAACTCCACCAGGAGAGAGTGGAGAAAGTTATGTTGAGAGTACTGTCAATAATGCGGCAGGTCGCCCTGCTGGCTTGCGGAATCCTGTTAACTGCCTGTGTCAGCGATCAAAGCCATCAATACGGCACCTACCAACCGCCTAAAATCTGCCCCGACGATCGAGTTCAGTATTGTGATGACCGCACGGGCCGGGGCTGCACATGTATTCGCAAGAGCGAAATTCGCGCGCTAATGGCCAAGTTCTAGGCGCCCCTGAACTGCTAAAACTGAGACGCCCAGGTCGACAGACAGGAGTGCCATAAGCGCATGCCTGTGCGGACTCAGGCCGCCTGCAGCATGGCCCTCAGCATCCATGCCGTTTTCTCGTGGATACGCATGCGATCTGATATTAACGCTACCGACGATTCGTCATCACCCGCCTGAGCCTTCTTTAAAGCCTCGCGGCAGGTGCGCACCACCTGCTCGTGGGAGGCTTTCAGAATCACCACCATCTCTTGAGCAGGAGGAACATCACTCACCTCTTCAATCGCGCTCAATTCAGCGAATTCCTTGTACGTACCAGGGGCACTTACCCCCAGCGTTCGGATTCGCTCAGCTATGTCGTCAACTGCTACCGCCAGTTCCGTGTAGTGCTCCTCAAACAACAAGTGCAATTCGCGGAACTGGGGACCAGTGACATTCCAGTGAAAATTGTGCGTCTGCAGGTACAAGGTGTAGCTGTCCACCAGCAAATGCTTCAAAGCCTGCGCGATTTCCTCACGGTCAACGGAATCAATACCAATGTTGACGTTTTCCATATTCAAATAACCATCTCTTTAGGAGCTTTCACTCTACCCAGCATCTATTCATATTTGAAATCGATTATTTCTATACTTTTGATAGGTTATGACTATATATCTATTCGGAACCCGCGGGCACTGGAATGCTAGATTGCTTTTAAAACAAGTTTCGTCTAACTATTGTCTACTTTAATCTTGTTAAAATGCAATATTCCCCCTAATTACCTTGACATGACTTAGACATAAGCCTACCTTTGCCTAAATCAAACAGGGATTACTTAGACAAATGCAAATCAATTCATCACAACGAAGTAACAGAAATCGTTCAAACAGCCATGCCATCGCTGTCGCTAAACAACAGGAAATTCGACCCCTGGTGGCGGGCGCACTGGTTGCGGTACTCACAATCTGGCTCACCGCGGCAGCAGCCATCAGCGCAATAGTGGCATCATGACACCGCGCCAGCTGAAACGTCTTGCCCTGCGCGAAGACGTACGAGCCAATATCATCAGTGACGGCTGTCGAGACTACATCGTCGAAATAGTCGGCGAAAATGGTGCTGGATTGTTGCGCCGCCGAGGGCGGCCAGTACGGTTCCGCAGCCTCTCAGAAGCCAACGACAAGCTTAAAAAGTGTCGCGTTCGCCACGCAGTTTTACGTCACCGGGCGGCCCATGAGGAGGCGTGCGCTTTTCCGGCTGGACCCGCTCATTATGACGACCTTCCTCTGACCATGGCCAGCTGAATGCGGGAGACCCACCAGCAGATAACAGGTAACGCTTCGCTGAACCGATAATATGGGGCATTCACCCCATACCTCGCCCGCCGGATATCCCCTACTTTATTTTCACACTAACGAAGTAATGGATCTGTCATGTGGTGGACATATAGTCGGCGTATCGGTTTAGAGGTCGCTTTTTTTACACTGACGCTGGCAACGCTGGCCTCTGTCTCAATACCCAGCGCTAACGCCGCTCGGGCCAACCTGCCTACCGCCAACGAAGTCAAACCGGGCAAGAAAATGCGGATCGACGGAGAATACCGCATATCAACTCTCAACAAACGGGTATTGGTAGATCGTGGCAGAGTCATCGCCCTTGAAGGATGGAAACACATGCTGTTTTGGGATATCGACCCTGGCATGGTCGTCATCCGCGACGTCAAACATACCGGCAACGGCAGATTCAAAGGTCGCGATCTACCTCTAGATGCAGATTGGCAGGCCCAACATAACAAAGCCAATCGCAGCCTGAGCGTTGTCGCCACCGGTCCGATGGGTACAACCCGCTATGAACTTATACCCGTAGGCTCAAGTTATGAAGACGTCGCAGAAACCCCCGAACCCAGGATCAGGCAGGTTAAAGCGAAGCGCATGGGCGATGCAGTATTACCCGTGGTGACCTCATGTCCTGGTAAACAATCCTATCTATCCGGCGGCAGCTGTTGGACCTGTCCCAGTGACTACAAACGCGCCAAACTCACCAGGGAAATGGACCATCCGAAGGCCTGCGTCAAACGCAAATCCTGGGGGAACGGGCCTTTCAAATCAGCCAAACGCAAGAACATTGCCGGTGCCCGATGCCCCTCAGGTCAATTTCATATTGCAGAAAAGGGTGTGAACGGTTGTTACCGATGCCCGCAAGGCTATAGCCGCGATAACTCGACCAGAAATTCCGCCATGTGTTTGAGCAGACAAGGATAACTGGCAAATGAAGTCGGTAGGTTCACAGCCTTCAATCCTGCGATGGACTCTGTCGTTTTGCTGCGGCTTAGCAATTTTCGTGGCTTCAACAGGACATGCCGTGATACCTGGCATGTTGCCAAACAAAAACGATGTGCCGCAAACAGAGAGATCGGCAATTGATGGTGATTGGCTCATCTCGCTCAATAACAAGCGGATCCGTATAGAGCAGGGACGCGCCTACGCTCTGGACACCTGGCAGCACGCTCTCATCTGGACCATCCAACCAGATATGGTTGTCCTGCAGAACATCGAAACTGTCGGGACGGGAACATTCGAAGCCGACGATTTGCCCCTGCTGGGTCGAGCACAGATAAAGCGGCTGGATAGCGGTGATCTCGACGTTACCGTATCCACCGCTCTGGGACCGGTCAAATACCAGCTCCGACCGGTTCAGTCATTTGTATCGGCGGAAACCGTTGATCCCGAAGAGCCCGTTGACCCTGCCAATGATACCTATTTCGAAGAACAGGACATCGCCGTCTTTGAGCCTGAGTCTGGACCTGAACCTGAGCCTGAATACGATTTCGAAGACGAAACCACCATATTCACCGAGCCGACAACAACCCGGCTTCCAGGCGGTAACCCGCAAAAACCAGCGCAAGCACCGGCACCTGAATTTCTTACCTATGACGTTTTCACGGGCTGTCAGCCCGACCAACCAAGCGCTCCTGCGGGTGTCAGCCCGCGAGAACGTATCGAGTCGCGAGTAGATCGCGTCACCCAACGTCAATTTGCCGGGTTCACACTTGACGAAGCACGCGTCAACACCACGGATGACAGGCAGTTGGGTGTTTGTTGGATGCGGCTGGATGGTGTGTGGCAGGAAAATAGAAATATCAGTTTGGATCGCAGCAAAGATCAACCGGATATCTGGGGTACTGATTCACCTGAGTTGATTGTACTCGCCAACGGCAACTACACCGACCCTCGACACCTTTTCATAGGCAGCGTCGGCCGCGATGACCAGGAAATATGGGTATCCGATGGGCTTTCCGCCAACGGCTTTGTCCACTTCATCAGCAACGATGGGTTAACCCTCAGCGAAACCCTAACAGAGAACGGCCCAACCAAGACTTATCGAGCCAAAGGACCCAGCTATCTGGGCCAAAGCCTCAAAGTAGATTTAACCGCCTCAAAAAGAGCGCGCCTGCGCCTCAACAACTTGATCTACCTGCGACCCACCCTCGAACTATCCGAGGCGGCCATGCAGGAGCAGATGGCGTCTAACGATGCATTCCTCTTGCAGGCCAACCTGGAAAACCTGGTTGCCAGCAGACGAGGATACGACGCCGTGAAGCAAGATCCGTTTTTCCTGCTCAACAACAAAAAGATGGCCGTTTTTGCGGAGTTTGACCCCAAGCGCTATTACATCACCGAACAGCGCATTATCCCGGTTGGTTACAAGTTTGTGCAGAACGGCGTGCAGGGCATGATCTACAACAAGAGCATGACCACCACCGCTCGAGAGTATCAGGATTCTATCAGCACAACTCTGGGTGCCACGCTGGAAGGGAAAACCGACCCGGCGGGTTTTGGTGGCAATGCATCCGTCAGCGTTGACGCGTCTGCATCCTGGTTACAGCGTATGGAGGAGAGCAAACACGTCGCTCAGGCCATCGGCTATTCCCGCGCAAAAAAGTATGCCCTCGTCCTCGACCACCCGTTTGTCACGCTATCGGATGATTTTATTGACGCCATTGACGATGCGCGTGAGATGGGCAACTACGAAAACATCATCCGCCAGTTTGGTACACACTATCCCTATGCAGTGACGTACGGCGCGGCAGCCAAGATTACCCAATCTGTAACCGAAGAGCGTTTCAAAAAAGTAACTGAATGGAATGCTGGAGTGTCTGCCTCAATGGCTGGCGGCGCGCTGGGGCAAAACGGATCCGTACGCGGCAGCATTAACGCCGGCAGCGTGAGCGGCACTTCCGGCAGTTTAGGTACCGAGGATACAACCTTTGTTGCAGTGGGCGGCAATGGATCATGGAACGAAAATGGCTACTCACTCGGCCCCACACCCTACCCAATCCTGCTGGATCTACGGCCTCTGCATGAATTGCTGAATCATTTGAACTTCCCCGATCAGCCGGAGGTGTACACCCAGGTTCGCGCCGGATTAAAGCGTACGTTAGAAGCTTACATTCAGAGCCACGCCGACAAAGTCAGTGATCGCAGCCTACTGCCTGCGATTCAACCCGTGAAACTGGAAACCTGGCATCTGTACGTGCGTGAGGTCTGGTGTACCGGCAAAGGTGCCGGATTAGTCCACAGCGCGACGGGCAAGCTCGAGATGGAAGCGTTTATGGGGAATAAATCCAAGGGTTACCTGAGCACGCCGCACAAAAACTTCGAAACCAGGTGCAAGAAAAAGAAAGAAGTTATTAAACATAGCTACAAAAAAAGCAGCCCCGGGCTCATCGAGATCACCGGCACTCGCGAACAGATTGCCGCTTACGCGATGAAGCTGCGCCTGCAGTGGCGCTACACCCCCAGCAATAAAAACAAGTGGCGCAACCACAGCAAAACCTTTGTTGGCATCAGCGCCCTTAAAAACGGTCTTGCTCGAGGTAAAACCAAAGATCAGATCTGGAAAGTAGGCAGCAAAGGCAAACCGGATTTCTTCTTCCGCGTTCGCGCAAAACGAATCCGTTAGTTAAAGAGGATATATGAGAAGTTTCAAAACAATCAAAAGAACTGCTGTGATTCTGTTTATCACAGCAACGATTGCAGCTCACGCGGAGTACACACCGGACACCATTGAATTTCCAAGCTCTGCGCCTCTGGCATTCGACTCCGCACCAATACTGAGCCTTCCTGAGGGGGGAGCAATCGAGTTCTGGGTAGGAACGGATTGGACCGACAACCCAGGCTATCATCCGGTAATTCTCGCCAATGGCAGCGCAGAATCACCCATCTATCAGATATCCATTACGGCAAATCAGGACGCACTACTTGTCCAGACGGGACATGATTTTGGTCAGTTTCCTTTCAACTTCTCAGATGGACGCACGCATCATGTCGCCTTACTGGATTTTGCTGAACAGATGATTGCTTTTGTCGATGGCAAGCTGCTTGGCTCAGTTGAAATGTCTATTCAACCAGGTCCAGTCAGTGAGTTTATCGTGGGTTCCGCATCCGGCGGCAAAGCGCCATTTATCGGCGCTGTTTCGGCGATACGGATCTGGGATGTACCCCCGGAGCCAGAAGATACAGCGGGTTTTGCGCTGCGCGATGTGAACGATGCAAGCGATCCCCATCCGAACCTCGACAACCTGGTAGGCATCAGCGATTTCCGCAATGGCACGTTCTCGATTGTCGACAGCTTGGTGCTGAACGCATCTGAATTAATGACTCGCGCCGAGGTGATTGAAACTCTCGGCGAGGCAGAAGTGCAGGCACTCGATCAGGAATTTGCATCAGCAGCAGGAGATAACAATGAATAGAATCATAACAATGCGCTCACCAACTGCCTTGGTCACCCTGGTGATTGCCCTGTTGCTCAATGGCTTACCGGGTATCACGGAAGCAGCAAGTGCCAGAGTGAAACCACAAAAACCGGTATCTACCGCACACGCAAAAAAGCTGCAGAAAAAATCCATCGAGCGGAAAACGCGAAACCTGAAGAATCTCACCACGCGCATTGATGGCATGGTCGCTCTGGTCACGGACATGCAGCAGCGCAATGTCACAGACATGATGGCAGACAACCAGACCAGGGCGCGGCTGCATGACCTCGCAAAACGTCAAGGCAATCTGAAAAGAGAACTGGTGAAGCTCAAAGAGCAGTCTGTGCAGCAGTACGCTGCATCCCGCGGCATAACCTTGATCCCGGCACCACCCACGACAGCGCCACCGCCTCTTCCCTCGACCCCAGCGTCGAATACCAACCAGCTGGCCGCTCCGCAACAGACTGCCCAGCCAGTGAAGTCATTCTTACCCCCAGGCGGCGCGGCCAAAGTCACCATAGACCCACAGATTTAGTGCAGAGCCTTATGACATCAACGCACCCGATCGCGTGGTTTTTCCTGTTAGTTATGAACAGCGTGTACGCCGCGAGTTACGAGCCCGACATCCTCGAATTCACCGCCAGCAGCGATTTGGCGTTTCCGAGCCATACCGCCTTTGCACTTACCGAACAAGCAACCGTGGAGATGTGGGTGGCTTCAGGCTGGCAGGATGATCCTGACTACGATCCGGTTCTGCTCTATCACGCCAGTGAGGATGAACATTTATACGTACTTAGCATGCTGGGGGACCAATCAGGACTATCTTTACAGGCGGGTGAAAGTGTTGATGAGCTGCCATTTTCTTTCTCTGATGGGCGCTTGCATCACGTGGTTCTAATCAATCTTGGCGACGGTGTTGCGTTGATGGTCGACGGTCAGATCCTCGGGCGTTTTAACATCAATTTACCGACCGGGTCCGGCAGCACTTTCAGATTAGGCAGTGCACCAGGTCCAGGTGCCTCATTCGTAGGCGCGATCGGCGGGCTACGTATCTGGGACATCGCGGTTGAACAGGATGTTCTGATCACCTACGCGCTGGCTGACATTTTCAGTGCCACTAACCCGCATCCGGATATAGATTCGCTGACTGCTTACAGCGACCTGCATAACAACACCATCGAACTTATGCCTGAGGCTGGGGAAATTCAATGAAACACGCCTACCTGATCAGCTTTGCCATAATGCTTGCAATTTGGGTTCTCCCGGCAGCCAACGCAGCATCGAAAGGCAAGCCCACGACTGCCAAAGGTACCCACGCGCAATCAACAATCGCTGGCGGAAAAAAAATCAGTCGGGCCAGGCGCCAGGCCTCTCAATCCAAACATGCGGTGATGAGGGCCAGCCAATCTGCAAAGGCGCTGGAGTCGCAACTCACCCTCGCCAGAAATGGTGAACAAAGTGTGCGCAGGCGGTATGAGGGACAATCTGGATCCCAGGCGCGCAATGCGATCCGCCAGGCGACTCTTGAGCGGGCTAACCTGGAAAATCAATACAGTGACGCCACACAACGTCTGCAAAGCGCGCGCGCAACATATCGTCAGGCCAAAGCACAGCTGCGTACAGAAAGACAGTCACAGTGGCAGCGTCAGACAAGCCAGCCAACGCCACGCACCACCCGACCAAAGGCACGCAAATTGACCTTCGCGGCCCAACCATTGGGACGGACCGGATCAGGCAGCACGCGTCCAGCGGCCGCAGTCAGGGGGATACTGAAAACCAGCAGTCGCGATGTGGCGCCTAACTAGAAGCCAACAACCGAACGTGGCGCTATAGATCAGTTTCCTGTCTGGCTAGCAGACCTTCCCGGGCCGCCCACCCCATCAGCTCCGACACCGAATGCAGATCCAGTTTTGCCATGATGCTTGTACGGTGCTTGTCTACCGTTTTTGGTGAGATGCTGAGCTGTTCCGCTATTTCTGGGTTCGTTTTACCACTGAGGACAATCACCAGCACCTGCCGTTCTCGTGGGGTCAGTTCATGCAGAGGATCAGGACCAGTATCCATGCGTTCAATGATCGCTTGAGCAATATGCCGACCACCGTTAAGGATAATCGGCAGCGTACGTTCGAACTCGTCCATCGCACTACCTTTGGCAAATGCGCCGTCGACATTAGCAGCCACAAGCGCCGCGAGCACTCGCGGCGTGGTTACCGCAGTGAAAATAACCACCTTGGTTTCTGGAGACCAGCGCCTCACATCCAGCAGGATCTCTTCGCCGCTGGCGAGAGGCATCGTGACATCAAGCAGAAGAAGATCCGGCTTATACCGTTTGATGAGTGAGACAGTCTCGATCCCATTGCTGGCCTCGCCTACAATGTCGAACTTTAAAGCAGACTGACGCACCAGAGTGACACGCAGGCCATCGCGCACGATCTCATGATCATCGGCGATGACAACAGAATAGGCCTGCTTCATTTGTGACAGTTTCTCTGCGCACACCCTGTCAACTTTGTAATATAAGGGTTGTTGATACCAGCGATTATTGAAATCATCCATTTAACTCCAGCAAATTTGTTTTTATGAAGCTCACAGTACCGGCGCTTTGCTGCGCTCTGCTAACTGGCTGTATCGAGCCACCATCACCGACGGAAATGGTAACAAGTTCCATCTCAGTAAACGTGAGCGGGTGCCCGGAAAATGTCGCTCCAGTTAGCATCGCGCCCAATGATAAAATCATCTGGACGCTGGACAATAACAGTTCAGGCTATCCAGCCGTCGAAGCTTTCGGCATAGCGTTTGAGGACTACAACCCGACCTACTGCGTGGACCAGGCATTTGTGGCTAAAAACGAGGGAATCACCTGCACAGTCAAGGTCGACGCAAAACTTGAACCCATCTGTTATACCGTTTCAACACGTATTAACGGCGGTATGCAGACCTGTGAAGAATGTTTCACCCTGAAGATTGGAGAACGCGTAACGGGTCTGCAAAACGGCTCGCCCTCGCCAGGCACGTCCGCTAGGTAAGCGTTACAGTTACGGTAGTGCCCTGCCCGGATTGAGAGCGTAGTCGGAAATCATAGCCCTGAGATTCGCAAAGGTCCTGAACTATACTCAAACCCAGACCATCACCGCCTGAGTCCGGCCCTTTTCCACCTTTCTCCATGGCACGCCTGATGGCATGCGCATCCATACCAACCCCATCGTCATAGACGGTGAATTCAACCGTCTCCTGACGGCGCCGCAGGGTCACTAATATGCGGCTGGCGTTCGCGTGTGCCAGCGCGTTAGCCACCACGTTCATGAATATGCGCATGGTTACGAGGGGGACAACTGACACCGTCACCTCCTGGCATCGGACTTTGAAATCCACACCGGCATGTTGGGCTTCGTCCGCGAACATCTGTTCAAGGCTTTGCGCAAACAAACGAGTGGACACTGATTCAATATTCCCCGCACCACTGCCTAGCGCTTCAGCATCTGCAGCAGTGTCATCTCCATCAGGTTGATTTGGGGCGATGAACGATTGCGCCAGTTGATCCACATAATCGATCGCCCGATTCAAGGTGCCCGCCTTGTCACCATCAACTTCCATGCCACCGACTGCCATCCGCAGCGCTGATATGGGCTGCTTCAGATCATGCGACACCTTGGCCAGCTGGCTACGCTGCTGAGCCGCAATCGATCGCGCGCGCTCATACTGTTTTTCCGACTCTACAAGCGCAAGCTGAAGCTCCGCTTCGCTCTTTGCCGTTTCGAGCGCCTGCCGCTCCATCTCCTGCTTTGCTTTTGTTGTTGCAAATGCCTGCCATAACACCAGTACCATGGCAAAACTGACAAACACAGCAATACTTATGCGTGCCAGTGTGTTCAGCTCTTCCTGAGACAACTCCAGAAACGCCTGACTCACCCCCGCCGAACCAAGAATGAATAGTCCAACGACAACTGGAAAAGCCAGCACCAGCCGCCGTTGCACCGGACCTAACGCCTGCCAGGTTAAGGGCGGCAGGATCTGAGCAACAATCATAACGATGTAAAGAATCTGCTCCGGTATCCACATCAGATTCAACGGAATTCTGCGCAACCAGAAATAGCTGGTCAAAGGGCCTACTGCAGCAGCCAAACCCAGTGCATAGAACCATTTTCTGTATCGTGCCCATGCATGCTGTTCTTCCAGCAGCCACCCGGCCATCCAGAACCCGTAGACAGTAAGACCGCTAAAAACCAGATAAGGGACAACAAACAGATTAAAGTCCGTGGGACCAACGATATAAGAGACAACCCCACCCGATGCTGCGGCGTTCAGCACCATGAGCGCTGCAAAGCCCGCGTAAACAAGCCATCGGTAGGCGCCTATCGCGGCCAGAATAGCGGAACTGAACAACACAGCGCTGATGACAAAGGTGAAAAATATATAATCGCCCATGCCAGGCACAAAGTTTTCAGTGAGTGCCTGCACGGGTACGGGTCCACAGGCAAACACCAGCCCACCGACATAGGGTAGGCGTCGGGTACTTCGCTGGGTATTCATGCGATGTGGCATATGACCATTATGACCCACGCACGTACATCTGCCATGGGGCCATCACCCCAAATTTGGACCAATAACGTAACCCAATGCCAGCCCTGAACGATAAAATGCAGCTCACAACCTGAGCCGCGCCACACAAGCAGGCTCGGAAAGCCCGGTCAGCTTTGGTAATGTGCCCGCTATTCTCAGAAAGATCGACCGCGCCATGAGCAACATCGAAACGATAACGCCTGAACTGGACATTCCCGAAGTTGCATCCGCAAACGCACCGTCCAATAACCAACAACTTTTCCTGCGTTACTTTACGGCCAT
>CBDUMB010000013.1:0-16280 GCA_965368205.1 uncultured Pseudomonadaceae bacterium
AGGTTACTGACAACATTTTTCAGGAGCTCCCGACCTGCATCGGACAGATCAGCAGAACCGGATGCAAACAGGATTTCGTTGGTAAGTGTCACTTTGAGCCCGTTACCCTGTTGTTCGACGGCAACAGCCTGATTGTCTTTGAGCTGAGCCATGAGCGCACTGAATGCCGGCTGACTTCTGCGCTGGTAAGTGAATTCAAACACCAGGTTATTTGCATCGTTCGTGAAAAACGCGAGTGTATTGCCGCGCTGCACCCATTCACCATCGCGATTACTGTGGTATCCGGTGACATCAAACTGCGCAGGGAAAACCCAGGCCGCGGCAAAACGCGCAAACGGGTCCGGTGTGTTCCAGATGCCGTAGTGTCCGTTGCTTTGTTTAGTGCCATCCCAGGTGCGCAGTCGATAGGTGCCGTCTGTCTCGACCTGCAGAGCTGATTTCTCTGGTTGCTGGGTATTGATGTAACTACCCTGACTGATTGTCGCGTAGCTGCCCTGATCAAACTTCAGCTGATTGAATGACGGCTCGGAGTCGTCAAACTGATATTGGTTGGGGTTGATGTACAGGTAGTCGCCGAGGTTCTCGGCTTTATCGAGAAACACGGTATAGCTGTTCACATCAGATCGGGTGGTGGCGTAATTCACGTAGGAATAGCCATCACTGTCGATAAAGGTCAGCGTTTCATAGCTGACCTGGGCATGAGCTAAACCGCCAGTCAGGAACGTCAGCGCAGCCCATAAATGGCGCGCCGGACGTGAATTTATCTGCAACATCGCACATCTCGATTATTCTCCCGGCAGCAGGGTAATGGAAAAAGCGACATTTTTTTCGACAGCAGTTCTCGAATAGAGCAACGGAAAACTGTCATCTTTGGCCCAATTGTCTAATAAATTGTCATAAAAGCGTGATCGGGGGTCCCCGGATTGTCCTGGTGCGTTTGTGGCAAAGGCGTTGTCCCAATTGCCGACGTCAACCACCATACGGAAAGAAGCGCCAGAGGCGACATCAAAACCTGCCCCTCGGTAGCCGGTATTGTTGGTGGTATTGGCGTTGCCGCCGCGGGGATAGTCGGTGATTTTCATCTGTGCCTGTAATGCCGGTGGGGCCTGGTCATACAGAGGGTGCTGGAACTTGATGCGATGCAGATCTCCCCATTGCCATTGGCGGGGTTCATCTCCCAGCAATGTTTGAGTTTCCGTCACAGCCGCCGCCAGCGAGGCGTAAGCAGTACTCTGACCTGCGGATGTTTTCAGCAGTTCCAGCACAGTCAGTGGGTCCAGGGGGTTGTCGGGGACTGCTCGACCGCCTGCCAGCACTTCAGCTAACGCCGGCACCAGATGGCGGGTATACCAGACATTCCATAAGGCTGCGGCAGCTGAATCCGGGCTCAGCACATGGTCCCATTCGCTGAGAAGCTTTCCCTGAGGTTGTTCAGCCAGTTCTGGTAACAGCGCCAGGATGCGGCGGGCAAGTACGGAGGTATAGTCGCGCTGCAGGTCGATTGAGTCGACCATACTGTGTTTATCCTGGGTTTCCAGTACTTCCCACAAACGCTTGTAGCGCCAGGGGCTCGACCACTCGAAGCCAATTTTATAGTCGTTGATGGGATAGTCAGGGGGCAGATTCATGGAATTGGCGGTGCCAGTGAAACCGCGCTCTGGGTTGTACTCAACCGGCAGCACATCCATGTCGAAATACCCCTGCCACTCAAATCGGCCGTTACCAGGTACCGGCATCAGGCCATCCCAGTTGACCCTTACCGGGAAACGCCCTGCGGGTTTGTAACCGATATTGCCGTCAGTATCGGCATAAACCTGGTTTTCTGCAGGTGCACCCCAGCGGTTCAGTGCGGCTTCAAACTCACGCCAGTTCTGCGCGCGCATGTATTCGATGCTGCCGAAGTAGGGTGACATGCCGGGTTCCAGCCAGGCGGCACGCACAACAAAGGCGTGGGTCTTCGTCTCTGCAACCACCGGCCCGTGGCGGGTAAATCGCAGTGTGACTTCCTGGCTGGGGTTGTCTCTGACCTTGATAGCCTCTACCACCTCTATGAAAGGTTCGCTGCGGCCCTGATAGCGGTAGCCTTCAGCTGTCTTTTCGTAGACATACAAATCTTCCTGATCAATGGGGAAAATGGTCAAACCAAATGCAATCTGTTGGTTGTGGCCGATGGAAATGCCAGGTAAGGCGGGTTCCCCCGCACCGATAACATCAATGCCCGGACCCACCAGGTGTGCGATATATCTCAATGATGGCGTGGCATGCCCTCTATGCGGATCATCCGCCAGTATGGGTCTGCCGGTAGCCGTTCGTTCTGGAGCCACTACCCAGTTGTTGCTGCCAAGAGAATGATCACCTTCATCCTGCAGGGCGATTGCCGTTGTTACCGCCTGATCAAACACTACCGGTGCTTTGGCCAGGGTATATTTTTCCAGGACGTTGTCCGGGATGACACAGGGATCTAATCCCTGAGGGATTGTGGTGGTCCAGCTCGGCTCCAGTTGCTTCCACTGCGCTGCCAGGTCGAGCTGATTCTGGCAGGCCAGCTGCGCGCGCCATACCTCTGTGGTGACGTTGCGCCACAGGCCATTGCTGCGAATCCGCACCACATCGGCTGGTTGCCAGCGGTCAGGTTTGTATCCCAACAGGTTGAATTCAGGAGGCAGCAGCTCGGGCTGCTTTTCGGTCAGTGCCACAAATGCGTTGATGCCGGCGGTAAATGCCTCTGTAATTCTTTTTGCATCGTTGCCGTAAGCGAGCCACTCGGTGTACATATCATCGCGATAGAGAAACAACCGCGCGGCGCTGTCCTGCGCGACATATTCTTCGCCAAGCACGGCGGCCAGTTCGCCCAGGCCCCTTTTACGCCAGAGGTCGATCTGCCAGAGTCGATCGCGGGCGGCGTTAAACCCCTGTACAAAAAATACGTCGTAGTGATCTTGTGCATAGATATGCGGGACGCCGTAGGTGTCGACAATTATTTCAGCGGGTTTCTGCAGCCCGTTGACACGGTAGGTCGCGTCTTTATCGAGCCCAAACGCAAATAAAGAAAAAAAGCTGAAGGGGATAATCAGAAAACGAGCAATAGACATAGACATAGACACAGGCTCCCCCGATTGCGGGTGACAATATTTTTCAGGCATTAAAAAACCCCCAGCGCCGAAACGGTGGGGGCTTTATGGTAGACGGCGATCAGTCCCAGCTCAATGCGCCACCGGTTTGATAATCAGTCACACGGGTTTCGAAAAAGTTTTTCTCTTTCTTTAAATCCATGATTTCTGACATCCACGGGAACGGGTTCTTAACGCCGGCGTATTGCTCGCCGAGGCCAATCTGAGCCAGGCGACGGTTAGCAATAAACTGCAGATACTCTTCCATCATATTGGCGTTCATGCCTAGAACACCACGAGGCATGGTGTCCCGTGCGTAAGCAATTTCCAGGTTAGTACCTTCCAGGATCATCTGCCGCGCCAGAGCCTGCATTTCGGCATCCCACAAATGGGGGTTTTCCAGTTTGATCTGGTTAATGACGTCGATGCCGAAGTTCACGTGCATGGACTCGTCTCGCAGAATGTACTGGAACTGCTCGGAGGTCCCCGTCATTTTGTTACGCCGACCCATCGACAGAATCTGGGTGAACCCGCAATAGAAGAAGATGCCTTCCAGTACACAGTAGTAGGCGATCAGGTTTTTCAACAGCGCCTTGTCAGTCTCAACGGTACCGGTATTAAACGTCGGGTCATTGATTTCACGCGTGTACGTTAAGGCCCAGTTGGCTTTTTTCGCCACGCAGGGTATCTCGTGGTACATGTTGAAGATCTCACCTTCATCCATGCCCAGAGATTCAATGCAGTATTGATAAGCGTGGGTATGAATAGCCTCTTCGAACGCCTGGCGTAACAGATACTGGCGGCATTCAGGGTTGGTGATCAGACGATAAATCGCCAGAACCAGGTTGTTGGCAACCAGAGAGTCAGCAGTCGAGAAAAAGCCAAGGTTGCGTTTGATGATGATGCGCTCGTCGTCGCTGAGCCCACTTTCGGATTTCCACAGCGCGATGTCTGCGGTCATGTTCACTTCCTGGGGCATCCAGTGATTTGCACAACCGTCAAGGTACTTCTGCCAGGCCCAGTCATACTTAAACGGCACCAGCTGATTAAGGTCTGCACGGCAGTTGATCATCGCTTTCTGGTCAACGGTCACACGTTCTGTGTTTTCCGGTTCTATGTGCGCCGAGGGTAGCGCCGGCGGCACAGCCGGGGCCATGGGTGCCTGTTCAGCAACGGCAGCCTCGGGGATGACAGGCGCAACTGCAGGTTGCGCTACTACCGGTGCAGGCGGGGTTACAGGCACAGCGGGGGCAGGCGTAGCAACTGATGCCTGTACAACAGCGGGCGCTTCTTGTGTGGCGGGTGGGGCAACAGGCACTTCTACCTGTATTTCCACTGCTGTCTGTGGCTCGGCGATAGTATTTGCAGCTGCGTTTTTGGCATCTCGCGCGCTATCGTCTTCGTTATAATCGTCCCAACTTAACATTATCCTAATTCTCCTTTTGGCATGCCGTCTACTGGCATGCTTCGCAATCTGGATCGTCTAACGAGCAGGCCAACGGTACGTCAGCTGCATCGCCTAATTCGATGTCTGCATGATTTGCGGCAGGTGCTGCCGAAACTGTTTTTGCGGCTGTTTCCACTGCGCTGTTCTGCGTGCTGCCCTGGGCAGAGACGGCATTCAATGTGCCTTGATCCACCGTAGATTTTTCAGTGCTGGTTGCACTGAGTGCGCGCAGGTAATAAGTGGTTTTTAAACCCCTGAGCCAGGCCATACGATAGGTTATATCGAGTTTTTTGCCTGATGCGCCAGCCATGTAAAGATTCAGCGACTGCGCCTGGTCAATCCACTTCTGTCTGCGGCTTGCGGCATCTACCAGCCAGCGTGGTTCTACTTCAAATGCCGTGGCATAACGCTGTTTGATTTCTGCAGGTATACGCTCTATCGCCTGCAGGCTGCCGTCGTAATACTTCAGATCATTGACCATGACTTTATCCCACAAGCCCAGGGCTTTAAGATCCTGAACCATATAAGGATTGACGACGGTAAATTCGCCGGACAGGTTAGATTTCACGTACAGGTTCTGGTAAGTCGGCTCTATCGACTGCGACACACCGGTAATGTTGGCAATAGTTGCAGTCGGTGCAATGGCCATAACATTTGAGTTACGCATGCCGTTAACCTGAACTTTGCCGCGCAGCTTTTCCCAATCGAGGGTGGTGTCAGAATTAACTTCCAGATACTCCGCACCACGTTCCTGGCGCAGGAGTTTCAGAGAGTCGATGGGCAGAATACCGCGACTCCACAGTGATCCAGAGAAAGTCGCATAAGCGCCGCGTTCTTTAGCCAGTTTGCTCGAAGATTCAATGGCGTAGTAGCTCAATGCTTCCATGGATCGATCTGCGAATTCCACAGCTTCGTCAGAAGCGTAGGAATAACCCATTTTATACAGCGCATCCTGAAACCCCATGATGCCCAGGCCAACCGGACGGTGGCGCATATTAGAGTTGCGTGCCTGGGGTACCGAGTAGTAGTTGATATCGATGACGTTATCGAGCATACGTACAGCGGTACGAACGGTTTTCTTCAGCTTCTTCATGTTCAGCTGGCCGTTCTCGATATGTTGTACCAGGTTGACTGAACCTAAGTTACATACCGCAATCTCTTCGGGTGATGTGTTGAGGGTGATTTCAGTACACAGGTTAGATGAGTGCACCACGCCGACATGCTGCTGCGGAGAACGCAGGTTGCAGGTGTCTTTGAACGTGATCCATGGGTGGCCTGTTTCAAACAGCATGGAGATCATCTTCCGCCACAGCTCGGCGGCTTTAATGCGGCGGTACAGTTTCAGTTCGCCGGAGCGGGTCTGCTCTTCGTACTCGGTATAACGTTTCTCAAATGCCAGGCCATACAGATCATGCAGATCAGGGGTATCGCTGGGTGAGAAAAGCGTCCAGTCGCCGTCTTCGGTGACCCGCTTCATGAACAGATCCGGAATCCAGTTGGCGGTGTTCATGTCGTGGGTGCGACGTCGATCATCGCCGGTGTTTTTACGCAGCTCCAGAAATTCTTCGATGTCCAGGTGCCAGGTTTCCAGATAGGCACAGACAGCGCCTTTACGTTTGCCACCCTGATTTACGGCAACCGCGGTATCATTGACCACTTTCAGGAAGGGTACAACCCCCTGAGATTTACCGTTAGTGCCTTTGATGTATGAACCCAGGGCGCGAACCGGTGTCCAGTCATTACCCAGACCGCCAGCCCATTTAGACAACATTGCATTGTCGTGGATGGCGCCGTAAATCCCGTCGAGGGCATCCGGCACGGTGGTCAGGAAACAGGAAGACAGCTGTGGTCGCAGTGTGCCGGCGTTAAACAGCGTTGGTGTTGAACTCATGTAGTCAAACGAAGACAACAGGTTGTAAAACTCAATGGCACGTTCGTTACAGTCTTCTTCGGCGCGCGCCAGGCCCATCGCCACGCGCATGAAAAATACCTGCGGTAGCTCAAAACGTACTTCGTTGCTGTGGATGAAATAGCGGTCGTAAAGCGTTTGCAGACCCAGATAGGCGAATTGCAGGTCGCGTTCAGGCTGGATGGCTGCGCCGAGGCGATCGAAATCGTAATCAAGCAGGTTAGGTGCCAGAAGTTCCAGTTCGATGCCCTTTTCGATAAAAGAGCGCAGCGCCAACGGATACATTTCGGTCATTTGTGATTGGGTGGCGGTCTGTTCTACACCAGTGCCCATCACGTCCAGGAAGGTCAGGGCTTCCGTGCGCAATTCATCAAGTAACAAGCGAGCAGTAACATACATGTAGTTAGGCTCTTCTTCTACAAGTGTGCGCGCGGTAATCAGCACTGAGGTTGCTACGTCTTTGGCCGAGATGCCGTCGTACATATTGTTCATCGATTCGTCGATGATGCGTTGCGCGTCAACATCGCTGAGATCTGTGCAGGCTTCGGTGATGATCGTACTTAGTCGATTGATATCCAGCGGTGCGACAGAGCCGTCATTCTGCAAAACATTGATCGACGCCTGGGCTTCATCAACGACAATATCCTGCTCTTTCTTTTCATCGCGAGCGCGCGCACGTTCAGCGCGATAGAGTACGTAGGACCGCGCTACTTTGTGTTCGCCGGAGCGCATGAGGGCAAGTTCTACCTGGTCTTGAACATCTTCAATATGCAGGGTGCCGCCAGAAGGCAGGCGCCGAAAGAAAGTGTCCGTTACCTGGCCTGTTAAGGTCTTTACCAGTTCACGTATACGTGGTGAGGCTGCGGCTGTGCCACCCTCAACCGCCAAAAACGCTTTGGTCAGGGCTACAGCAATTTTGTCGTCGGTGTATGGAACAACGGTGCCATTACGTTTAATGATCTTCAGTTGCCCTGGCGCAGTGGCGGTAATGGACGGGGACAACGCTGTAGCGGTGTCCAGACCATCTGCGATGGGTGACTGCGGGGATGATTCTGATTGAGCCTGCCTATCTGTTTGCATGACTTTGTTTGGTGCTCCTAGTTTTATGTTCATCGACTTTCACGTTCATCGATCCTGACGAATGCTTTACGCCTTGCGCAGGCAAGGTGCATTAGTTTTTTGTTATGTTTTCATCGAAGGCGGCAGACATAAGACCGTTCTTATGACATTCGACGAAGAAATTCTGTTGTGAGTTTGCGATATGACGCTCATCACCAGTGCTCGACATCTACCGAAGATAGATGCGAGTTGTAGATGATTCACCAACACGCTAACCCGCCTCCCTCTAGCCCTAATATTGTGCGTGTTGTGACCCGGTTGGGCGCCCAATATGCACTGTTTTGGGGCTGCAACGCCAAAAAAATTTGACTGAGTCAAAATTTTTAGACCCCATATGTAGGGGTTTAAGCGCGAAGAAGCACAAGATAATGGGATAGAACCCAGTTTGCAAGGTTTTGTCTGTGGATAACCTGTGAGTAGTTCGGTATGAATTGTGGGCAGCCTGGAACGATACCCGTCGAGGCCGCGACAGGGCGTTTTTGGGCTTTATTCTCACCGTTTGAATGCATTAGGGTAGCGCTAATTTCTAATCTTCTGGAGACTCGTTTGACCTACATCATGGCACTCGACCAGGGCACTTCAAGCAGCCGGGCAATCATCTACGAAAATGATGCACAAGGCGCTACCCGGGTTGTCGCGCAGGCGCAGCATGACTTTGATATGCACTTCCCGGCGGATGGCTGGGTGGAGCAGGATCCGGAGGTGCTCTGGCAGACTACGCTTGCCGCGGGCCGAGATGCGATAGAAGCAAGCGGACTTGCGGCAGCGGACATCGCCTGTATTGGGATCACCAACCAGCGTGAGACCAGCCTGTTATGGGACCGTCAGACCGGAGATTGCGTCTACAACGCGATAGTCTGGCAGGATCGACGCACCGCGGATCAGTGTGAACATATGCGGCGGGATACGCTGGCAGGAGAATCGCTTGAGGAGGCGCTGGTGGCGCGCACAGGCCTGGTCATCGACCCTTACTTTTCGTCCACCAAGCTCGCCTGGCTGCTGCACAATGTGGAACAGGCGCGACATCGAGCGGAACAGGGTGAGCTGTGTTTTGGCACCGTCGACAGCTTTCTCATCTGGCGACTGACCAATGGGGGTGCCCATGTCACCGATGCCACAAATGCCAGCCGCACACAGTTGTTCGATATTCATCATCAGGTCTGGTGTGCGGACCTGCTCAACTACTTTGAGATTCCGTCCTCTGTCTTGCCTCAGGTGTGCGACAGCGCTGGTTTCTTTGGTCTCGCGGATGAGCAGTGGTTTGGTGCTGAAATACCGATCACAGGCGTGGCCGGCGACCAGCAGGCAGCATTGGTAGGGCAGGGCTGTTTCACCGAAGGTATGACCAAAAGCACCTACGGCACCGGCTGTTTCCTGATGACTAATACGGGCGACAAAGCGCTGCGCTCGGATGAGAAATTGCTGACAACGGTGGCTTACCGAATCGGCGGTGAAACAACTTATGCGCTGGAAGGCAGCATTTTTGTAGCCGGAGTGGCCATTAAGTGGCTGCGTGACAAACTCAAGCTGATCGACACACCGCAAGATACCCAGGCTGCTTTCGAACGTACCGGCGGTGATACCCAGGGTGTCTATGTTGTGCCCGCCTTCACTGGTCTCGGCGCTCCTTACTGGCAACCCAATGCGCGCGGCCTGATCACCGGCCTGTCCCTGGATTCAGATCGTGACCATGTGCTGACGGCCTTTCTGCAAAGCGTTGTCTTCCTCAGTCAGGCGCTGTTGTCGGCGATGGCTAATGATGGCGCGTCAGTGCAACGCCTGCGGGTGGACGGCGGGATGGTTGTCAATGATGCCTTATGCCAGTTTCTCGCCGATATTCTGAACGTGCCGGTGGATCGGCCGGCTGATGCGGAAACAACCGCTTTGGGCGCCGCCTTGCTGGCAGGTTTAGGCCATGGGCTTTATGCAAATCTTGATGCGGCAGCTAATGCCTGGCATGGGGAGCATGAATTCCTGCCGAGAATGGATGAGGTGCGACGCCAGCAACTGCTAACCGGCTTCCGTCGCGCACTGGCTCAGGCGTTGACCCAGGGCTAGCGGGCTCATCGGCGGCCAACTTTCCTCCCAGCCCTGTGAGCGTCCTTAGTTAAGTAAGTTACACAGTCATTACAGTTCCATACGGGAGTCCCACAGCGTTTAACTACAATGGCGCTGTGGAAATTAACGCTCAAACCTACCCGCGTCTGGTACGGCCTGCCCTGGTTATCGCCGGACTGACGGCTTTTGTATCGCTGACCTGGTCTTTGCTGCAGGCTGGCGTATTGCGCATGGACCCGGTCCTTTACTGGCTGTGGGTGCCTGTCTGGCTGTGCGGATTTGTAGCTCTGGTATTGCGGCCCGTACGCCTTCGGCGCCTCGATGACGACACTGTGATTATGTGTCGGATGATCTGGTGCAATGTCGGCGCTGTGAGCCTGGCAATTATGGTGCCGAGTATGTTGCGTTTGCTGTTACTGGCTGTGCCGCTTTACAGTGTTCTGTATGCGGCTATTCACCTGGCGCGCAGCCAGGTCATGCTGGTCTCTATGGTCACCGCCGGTGTTTACATTCTGGGTGTGTCTTACGTGACTGCTTCAGGTGCGGTTGATCTGAATTTTGAATTGCTTACCGGCCTGGCATTTGCTGCTCTGCTGGCTGGCGTGTTGCTGATTGGCGCAGAGTTCCAGGGTATGCGCGATGGCCTCCTTGAGCGTAATCGCGGTCTACGTGATGCCATGGAGCGGTTACAGGACATGGCGCTGAAAGATGATCTCACCGGCTTGCACAATCGTCGCTCGGTGATGGAGTTGCTGGGGCGCCAGAAAGCGCTTGCGGATCGTGGCGGGCAGACGTTCACCTTGTGTTATTGCGATCTGGATCACTTCAAGCTGGTGAACGACCGCTACGGACACGCGGTGGGTGATGTAGCGCTCAAACAGTTTGCCGAACTGGCCAGCGCGGTTGTGCGCAATGTCGATTACGTGGCGCGGTTTGGTGGGGAGGAATATTTGCTGGTGTTGGTTGATGCAGATGCTGAAACAGCGCAACAGGTGGCGGATCGACTTGCCGAGCACACACGCCAGATGTGGATTCCCGGCACGGACAACACATTCAAGATGACAGTCTCTGTCGGTATTGCCAGCTATCAGGTGGGTGAACGGGTGCAGGATTTAGTCAGTCGTGCCGATGAAGCCCTTTATCAGGCGAAACGCAATGGTCGAGATCGCGTGGTGCTGGCGTAACCGTTTTAACCGTTACACATGGGCGCCGCCGCTAGCATTGCCTGCTATAAAAGACGCGCTTTGATACTATTGGGTTCACTTCATTTTCAACGAGAGCCCCTTGTCTAGAATATTTGTGTGTCTGAGTCTGGTTGTTGTTCTCCTAGCAGGTTGTGCAAGCCAACGAACAAATTCTGTTAGAGGTTCTGAGATTGATCTGCGATACGCTGAGATTGTTGCTGTTGAACGGGTCAAACTACCGAGTGCGGCGCCTGCCGGCGCCGTTATAGGCGGTTTTACCGGGCTGGCGCTGTCTCAGCGCAACTCTCCCGGTCGACAGCTCGCTGGTGGTGTTGGCGGCGCTCTGTTGGGCGGTCTGGCCGTTCGTGCCCTGGAAGGAGAAAATTTGGGTTATGCCTACCAGCTGAAGTTTCTCAATGGGTCTGAATCAAAATTCATCACAGAAAAAGGTTATCTGCAGGTCGGTGACTGTGTGGTGGTTGAATCCGGTGTGTCGCAGAACATGCGCCGAGTAGCGAGCACGGTCTGTGCCGCCTCCTCCAACCTTCGCGAGCCTATCGACCTTCACCAGAATGGCGCTGCAGAGTGTCAGGAAGCAAAGCGAGAGCTGTTGCTGGCTCAAGGTCAGGATGCGGTAAACAATGCGGCCACCAAAGTCGAAATTTTGTGCCACTTTTAGTGGAATAGGGCTCAGCTGATCCAGGATCTTTGTCGCCGCACCTGTTCCAGGTCGCGGCGGGGTGGCCGAAACGTGCGCAAAATCACGCCGGGAACGCCAATTGCCCCTGCACCCGGGGGCTTCGCAGCCGCTTCCGTGTTTCGCTCAAGCACCAGATCGGTTATCTTCCGAGCCTAAAACGCGTAAGCGTTAGTGTAAACGGATGACACAAGTTTGAATCGCCGCAAATTCTCCCGACAACCCATACAGCTATCTGCGTTAGTGCACCCGGCACAAGGTCGCTCCTGGCTCTGTTCCATACGTGACTTCTGTGAAGAAGGCATGTTGTTGACCGGTGGTGCGGGGTCTCGTTCTCTGGAAGCCACTGGTGCAGATATTGCCGCCGGTGACAGCGTTGCACTGCATTTTTCGGTGGCAACCCCACTAGGCCAGGAGCACTTTCGTACCCAGGCAAAAGTCGCTCGGGTATTGCAGGGTGGCAACGGTCTGGGCGTTTGTTTCGAAAGTGGCCTGGAAAGCCGCGCGTATAAAAACCTGGTCGATTTTGCGGTAGCCGCAGGCACTGCAGCGCCGGAAATTGATGAAGCCAGTGTAGATGATCTGCCTGATGTGGCGCAGCAGGGGCAGTCGGCACCGGGTGCTTCAGCAAAAGCTGAAGGTGCTCGACACGACGCGACCGCAAAACAGCCGGCGGGAGCGAGTACGCCCGGGACGAAAGGAAAAGATGAAGCGTTGCGCGATCCGCGCCTGTCTGAAGGTGCCGCGTCAAAACTCACTCAGCGTGTGCAGGCGGTTACCAAGCGGGCTTCTTCGCGTCTTGCGGCAGGTTTCTGTAAATCACTTGCTCAAGATCTGCTGGTCAAAGCCCGGGATGCCGGTACCAATGCGGTGCAGACACGCTATTTTGAAGCCCTTGATGCGGTAGAAAAATTCCAGGAAGTTTTTGTTGGAAAATTTGTCGGTGGCATGATTGCGCAGCTTGATCAGGTGTCCGATCTCGAAGCGGTGTTGGAACGCCGTCGCAAGCGTGACACAGGCAATCAGAAGCCCGGCAAGCTTGAGCTGGTCGACACTCAGCAGTTCGAACAATGGCTGCTGGTGGCTGAAGAAATATCTAAAACTGAAAATCGTTTCAAAGATGCGCTCCTCGACATGCGCGCTCAGTTCGGCCTCATTGCCAAACCCTGGAGCCACAAAGACGTCATACCCGTTGGCCCCGCGGCGTTCTGGTGGTCGTTTGATGATGCCCAGGCAGAGTTCGGTTTTCGTGATGATCTGCGCAAAGAAATCTATGGGCTCTACGAAGCAGAGCTGCATAAAAACTTAAGCAACTTATACGAATCGTTGGGTAAGTTGTTCTCGGACAGTGGCCAAATGCCTGCGTTGGAAGAATTACGCGAAGCGCTGCAGCCGAAGTATACGGTACGTAACCGCGCCGGAGTCAATGTCACGCCCCAGGATTACCAGGACATGGACCAGACCATGCGCGAGGTCGCTATGGCCGCGGATGGGGTCGGCGCTGGCAGGGTCGATGAAAATCCTTTTGTACAAACCGGTGGTGCGGGCAGTCCAGCTTATAATACAGCGCGAACCATTCTGAATCTGAAGCGCCGCACCGAAGAACTGTTGGGGCGCCCGCGAGAGCCATCGCTGGCGCGCCCTGATGCTCGCGCAGACGAAACCTACAACCCGGATGACATTATTGAGGCGCTGGGTGTCATTCAATCCGAACTTGGCGATGCGCCTCTGTCTGATACGCGCTTAAAACCCCGATTAATGGAAGTGCTGCAGCATCAGCACGGCGATCAGAAAGGTTTGTCTGAAGACATTTTTGACACCTTGCAGGTCATGGAGGGTTTGGTTGGATCGTTGACGGACGACAAGCTCATCACAGATGGCGTGCGTGAGTGGGTGCAGCGCCTGGAAGTCACTTTAAATAAACTGGCTGCACGCGACCCCGGCTTTCTGGCCAGCGATCCTGCCAACCCCCACAGTGCGGTGCAGATGCTGAACCAGCTTGCTCGTCTGGGTAACAGCAACGACGTCAGCCAGGGTATCGAACGTGAAGTCGGCCGCCAGGTAGACGAGGTGCTGCAACGGGTTGTCAAAGACTACGACTCGAACCCACAGATATTTTCCGACGCGGTGGATGAACTCCACCCGCTCATTGATCGGCAGTCGCGCACTTACCGAGGTAATGTCGAGCGCACCGTTCGTGCCAGCGAAGGTCAGCAGAAACTCGCACGGGCTCGACGCGCGGTTTTGAAAGAAGTGGAACAGCGCATCGGTGGTAAAAATGTCCCCGAGCTGATTCTGGAGCTGCTGAACCCCGGTTGGCGAAACCTGATGGTGCATACCCATCTACGGCACGGACCCGACAGTAATGAATGGCGTGATCAGCTGTCGATGGTTGATCAGCTGATGGGTCAGTTGAACGGCAGCATTAAAGAGGATGACGCTGAGTTCATCGAGCCTGACAGGTTGTTGCGCCGGGTAGTTGAAGGCTTGAACAGCATCAGTTTTGATCCGAGTAAACGCACGCCTCTGATCATGCACATGTCCAGTGCGCTGGTGGGTGATACCACGGGGAAAAAAGCACCGGTTAAAAATGTCGCCGTGAAGGCCCAGGAGGTCGAGCAGGCCCTTGGTCTGGATGGCCTGTTACCCGAAGTTGATCCACAGATTGAGTCCTCCGACGAAGGTGTACGTGACAGCTGGAGTCACGCTGTTGAGCGGGCTCGACGTATTCAGATAGGCGAGTGGCTGGCCGCCTCTGATCGAGATGGTCGACCTTTGATTCTGTCAGTGGCCTTTGTAGGTGATGATGCAGCATCGTTTGTTCTGGTCAATCGCAAAGGCGTCAAGACCCTTGAGCGCAATCTCAAGGAAATGGCTGATGACCTGCACCAGGGCCGCATCACGCTGCTGGACGATTATGATCTGCCGCTGATGGAGCGGGCATCCCAGCGAATGCTGGAAAATATGCATAATCAGCTGGCTTTCCAGGCCAGCCATGATGATCTGACCCAGCTCATGAATCGCAAAGAGTTTGAGCGCGTGATAGATGCCAGCCTGGCCCAGGCAAAAGCTAAAGGTAACCAGCATGCGTTGCTGTATCTGGACCTGGATCAGTTCAAAATTGTTAACAACACCAGCGGCCACAAGGCTGGTGACGAGCTGTTGCGCACCATTGGCGAGGCTTTGTCTACCGAACACGGGAAAGATGATCAGCGCATTGCGCGTCTCGGCGGTGATGAATTCGGTCTTCTGTTAGAAAACGTTGAGAGCATTGATGCCCGTGAAGTGGCTGAGTCTGTGCTCGAGACGATTCGCAATGTTGCGTTTGAATGGGAAGGTCGTAGTTACAACCTGACCGCCAGTATGGGTCTGGTATTTCTTGATCAAAGCACCGACAGTGTTGATTCCATCATGCAGCATGCTGATGAGGCCTGTTTCTCTGCGAAGGATGCCGGGCGTAATCGCTTGCAGGAATACGAGCTTGGCGACAAGCAGATGATGAAACGTCATGGTGCGATGGAGTGGGTGACGCAGTTGGATGCGGCATTGGAAGACGACCGCCTTATTCTCAACTGTCAGCAAATCCAGCCAATTAATGGCTCTACCGACGTTAACGATGTTCACTACGAAATTCTGCTGACGATGTTGGACGAGCTGGGTGATGTGGTTGCGCCTACCGAGCTGATAAATGCGGCAGAAACCTACAACAGAATGACAACAATCGACCGCTGGGTGATACGTAACGTCCTGCAGTGGATGTCTGATAACCGCAGCGTGCTGGATGATTTTGGCGGCTTTGCCATCAACGTGTCGGGCCATTCTGTCAACGATTCAACGTTCCCGGACTTTGTCCTTGAGCAGTTTGGTAAAACCCAGGCGCCAACCGCTAAAGTGTGTTTTGAAATCACGGAAACAGCGGCCATAGCAAACCTCGACAACGCGATAGATTTCATGAACCGCATGCGCATCATCGGCTGTCGCTTCTCGTTAGATGATTTCGGCACCGGACTGTCGTCGTACAGCTATCTGCGCAACCTGCCGGTTGATTACGTCAAGATCGACGGCGTCTTTGTGAAAGATATTGCAGAAAACCCAGCCGATTACGCTGTTGTACGTTCAATCAATGAGATTGGCCATTACATGGGTAAGCGCACGGTGGCTGAGTATGTCGAAAATACACAAATTCTCGACAGCCTCAAAGAAATCGGTGTGGACTTCGCCCAGGGTTATGAGATCAGCAAACCCCGCCTGTTAAGTGATCTGCGCGTAACCGCCTAGCCTGCGCGTCAGCGTCTGTTCAGTCGCTGACTTTTCCGATCAGCAGAAACTCGAGCAAAGCCTTCTGACTGTGCAGGCGGTTGCCGGCTTCGTGGAAAACTACTGAACGTTTGTCGTCGAGTAGCGTTTCACTGACTTCTTCGCCACGGTGAGCGGGCAGGCAGTGCATGAACAGCACATCTTTGTTGGCCTGATCGAGTAGATTTTCGTTAACCTGGTAATCAGCAAATATACTGCGCCGATCAGTTTCCTGGCCCTCATGGCCCATGGACGACCAAACATCAGTGACTACCAGATCAGCCTGGGCGACGGCCTCTGCCGGGCTATCGACCAGTTGTGCATTGTTAGTACTCGCAAGGATCTCAGGGTCCGGTAAAAACCCCTCAGGTGAGGCGATTTTCAGATTGAAACCCCATTGGCGTGCTGCGTTGATGTATGAGTGGCACATATTGTAGCCATCACCGATGAAGGCAACGGT
>CBDUMB010000014.1:0-16233 GCA_965368205.1 uncultured Pseudomonadaceae bacterium
ACAGGGTGACCTGGCCGTCCGCTGGTTCTGCACGCATATCCGCTGGAGGGGGACGGGGGTTTTCGGGCATTGGCAGATAGATGAGCGTTGGTTGCGCAAAAAAAGAGGCCGCATCAGCGCCGGAATCCAGCATCTGTTTGTACACATCTGAATAGAGTGTGTTCGCCATATTGCTGCGGCCAAAGATGAGGTGCCAGTCGGCGAGCTCAATAATGGCTTTGAGGGTCTCGGCTCGGTTTTCGGGTTCCTGGCGCCTGTGTATCTCAATGATCTGTTGCAGGGCTTTTTCGCCTGCCGGGAAATTATTGAAAACCATTTGTTGCCGATCAAATTCCGGTGATCGTAGTCCCGGGGTAGGGCCGTCAAAACTACTTTGATCCGGATTGGCGATATAAATTGGCGGAAACCGTTCCAGGCGATGAGAAATTGCAATACCACGAAGTGCGGGTATCGCTTCGAGTGAGAAATCAGTCTGGTTGCTGCTGTGCACGTTCATCGCTGCGTTGTAAATGGCCCGCGCAGACAGATAATTAAACGTATTTAAATAGAAATCGCCTAACCGCATCAGCCCCGGCAGGGTCGCCGGATCATAATTCGGATAGGCTTTGCGCATTACCTCATAGGCATATTCTTCACGCTTCGCTGCGGACTTAAGATCGCCGGCTGCGATCAGAACGTCTGCTTCTCGATACACCACAGCCAGCTGGCGGGTATCAAACAAGCCATGGCTGACGCGTGCCACATGGCGGGCACGTGTGTAAAGGTCCAAGGCAGCATCAAAATCCTGTTGGGCCATTCTGGCGTCGCCCAGCAAAGTTAACGGAACGATCAGATCTTCATGGTAGCGATGATGGATAGCCTCGATCTGGTTTACCGTATTCTCCAGCACGTCCGCTGCATCATCAGCTTCACCGCTGGCGATCTGCTGGCTCAGGAACCCATAAGCGGTGTCGTCAGCGGAGCCTGGTTCAATCAGGGCGGGCATTGCAGGACTGTCAGACACGTAGGAAGCGGGCGCGCGCTCAGCGTAGCTGAAGCTGGCCATTGACCAGCTCAGGAGTCCCAGCAGACAGGCTTTAGAAGGATACAGATTCATCTTGATATAGGTTTTTCCGGGCGATCTCACAAGTGACTACTTCTGGCTTTCCTTTGGACCACAACCTGTCGATTCAGTTCGAGTCTGGTGAGCCTGTGGCAACCTGTCAAGGGTTGTGCAAAGACCTCCACATGGGTGTGCTTCTGTCTTAACATGCACAGCTGCCACATGCTCAGGAACTGTAATTGGACAGTCATATCGAACTCGACACGCAAGGGTTGTTATGCCCGGAACCGCTTATGCTGCTCCGCAATCGCGTTCGCGAAATGCAGGACGGCGAAATAGTGCATATATTAGCGACGGACCCGTCAACGCACCGTGATTTTGCGAATTTCTGCCGGTTTATGGGCCATGAACTGATGTGTGCCAAGACGGATACAGAAGTGCTGCAGTTCTGGATCAAAAAAAACGCCTCATGACGCAACAGGCAGTGAGACATTATTTTGCTTATGGTTCGAACATGAATCCCGCACGGGTCGCCGACCGAGGCTTGTCTGTGCTGGGTGCTCAGGCGGGTGTTCTAAAAGGGTTCCGCTTGTTGTTCAACAAGATGTCCAGGGACCATAACGGCGTAGGCCATGCGAATATTGAATTCGATCGGCACAGTGTTGTTGAAGGCGTGTTGTACGAACTCGCCCACGCAGATGAGATATTGAAGATGGACCCGTTTGAACGCGCCCCATGGAATTACGGGCGCGAAGTTGTAGCCATCCGGCAGGGCCAGAATACAACCTGGGCATGGACCTATTTTGCCAACCCGGCCGTGAAAATCGCCGGTCTGCGCCCACCAAGAGCTTACATGGCGCACCTTCTGGCTGGCGAAGTGTACTTAAGCCAGGATTATCTGCAGCAACTGCACGGGCATCCCCTGCATGACTGATTTAGACATTGTGGCTGTATTCACTCGATGTTTTCGCCGGTCTTATGCAACGCAATTGATCGGTGGCGCGGCTGAACCGCTTTATCAACCGGCTGAAGCTGAACGCGAACCCCATCGGTTATATTATCGAGAAAATTTTGCCGCAAGCGCGCTGCATGAAACGGCCCACTGGTGTGTGGCGGGTTCTGCACGCAGAACCCAGGTGGACTTTGGCTATGTCTATATAGAGCCACCCCGAACGCCCGCTGCACAGGCGGCCTTTTTTGCCGCAGAGTTGAAGGTGCAGGGTCTTGAGGAGCTGTTCTGTGCCGCGGCGGGGCTTGAATTTGTGCCCAGTGCAGATCAGATAGGGGTTGATTTGAATGACTTCCGCCAGCAGCTTGCAGAACATCGCAGTCAGGTAAGGCAGTGGATGCATAATAGTAGCGACCAGCGTGCGCACCAATTCGAACAGGCCCTGCGCCGCGCCTGTTCGCCGCGGAGGTCTGCCGTTGGATAAAGTAGAATGTGTTGTGGTGGGTGCTGGCGTTGTCGGTTTAGCCGTAGCGGCTGAACTGGCGCGGGCAGGCCGCGAGGTTGTTGTGCTGGAACAGCATGATTGTATTGGCAGTGAAACCAGTTCGCGCAATTCTGAAGTTATTCATGCAGGCATCTATTACCCGCAGGGATCCCGCAAAGCGGATCTCTGTGTGCGTGGCAAACAGCTGTTATACCGCTACTGCGATCAGTTTGACGTGCCTTACAAGCAGTGTGGCAAAGTCATTGTTGCTGCAGACCAGACACAGATAGATACGGTGCAAGGGTATATCGACAAGGCAGCTGCCAATGGCGTGGATGATCTGTCCTGGTTGTCTGCAGCTGAGCTGGCAGAGCTTGAACCAGAGGTTGCCTGTGTTGGTGGGGTTTTATCCCCTTCAACCGGGATCATCGATTCCCACGCGTACATGTTGTCTCTGCAGGGCGAATTAGAACGCTGCGGGGGCATGATTGCGTTTCAAACCCCAGTGCTTGAAGTGCGAAGACCGCGTGCGCCGGCACAACAACAGATATCCTCACAGGCCCTGCAGGTAATAACTGCGGATTTTGAGCTGCAGGCAGACTGGTTTATCAACTGTGCCGGACTGCATGCACCAGGTTTGGCGGCAGGCACACCGAACGCTCCCAGGGCTTATTACGCCAAAGGCCACTACTACGCTTATAGCGGCCGGCAACCTTTCTCGCGTTTGGTCTACCCGGTTGCGCAGACGGGCGGGCTGGGTGTGCACGTGACTCTGGATCTGGCCGGACAGATAAAGTTTGGTCCTGATGTGCGCTGGATTGATACGCTGGATTACAGCTTTGATGAAAGTCATTTTGACGATTTTGTCACGGCCATTCGCAGCTACTACCCAACGCTGGATGAACAACGCCTGCATCCAAGCTATACCGGCATCAGACCCAAAATTGCACCGCCAGAAGGCGGCTTCCAGGATTTTCGTATTGAAGGCCCCCGGACCCATGGTGTGTCAGGCTGGATTAATCTGTTGGGTATTGAATCTCCGGGTTTGACCGCTTCTCTGGCGATTGCCCAGGAGGTCGCATCTCAAGTCCAATGAACGCATTGCGTGTCGGCTTGCTGGTCAATCCAATTGCAGGCATCGGCGGTAGCGTTGGATTGAAAGGCAGCGACGGCGCGGACCTTCAGGCGCAAGCGAAACAGCGCGGTGGCGTTCCTCAGGCACCACAACGCTGTGCAGATTTCCTGATGCATCTGCAGACGGCACTGCCGGAAACTAAAGATGTTATTTGGATCACAGGCCCAGGTCCGCTGGGTGAAACGCTGCTTTCCCAGGCTGGCTTGCCCTGCGAAACATTGCCATGTGCTGTGGGTGAGCAGACGACTGCAGCTGATCTGCGCGCCTGCGCAGAGATGTTGGTCGGCAATGTGGATTTACTTGTTTTTGTTGGCGGAGATGGCACCGCGCGGGATGTTCTGCATGCGGTTGGCGATAAGGTGCCCGTGCTGGGTGTGCCTGCGGGGGTGAAAATGCACAGTGGCGTGTTTGCAGTGTCCTCGCGTACAGCCGCGCTACTGCTGGCGCAACTGGTAACAGGGGGGCTGGTAGCACCCGTACTTCGGACAGTTCGTGATTACGATGATCAGGGTGGCGAAACGGAAATACGGCTGCGTACTTACGGGGAGTTGCGGGTACCCGAAGCGGGTGGCTACCTGCAGCAGACTAAAATCGGCGGTAAGGAAAGTGAGCCTCTGGCTGTAGAGGACATTGTGGCTCATGTTGTGGCAGAACTGCTGCCCGGATTGCCTGTGGACTGCGATCTGGTGCTGGGGCCTGGAAGTACCTGTTTGGCGATAAAACAAGCGCTCAGCAAAACCCCTCATACACCTGATCAGCTCACCCTGCGTGGCGTGGATGTTTATACCCATGAGGGCCAGTGGTTGACGGATGTCGGGGCGGATATCGTGCAGTCGCTGGCGGTGAAACACCTGATAGTCAGTTTCACTCGCGGCCAGGGATTTTTATTCGGGCGTGGCAATCAACAGATATCTGCACTGTTTCTGCAGCAGCTGCGCTGGCCCCAGGATGTCACCATTGTAGGTACACGTACCAAGCTGGCCAGCCTCGAACAGCGGCCGCTGCTGCTGGATACGGGTGACCATTTGCTGGATCATCAGTTGAGTGGCCTGGTTGAAATTGTCACCGGCTATCAGGACTGCCTCCTTTACCGTCTGGCCAATCAACTTGAATAACCTACAACGGGTCGCTGATGTCTGTGCAGAGAAGCTGAATCTGGATCATTCCGGAAACGCAAGGCGACTGTTTCATGGTCGAGGCCATACGTTCCCAGGTTTAGAACATGTTGTGGTGACTTATTACCCACCTTATATCCATATCGCTTTGTATGATGAAGTGGATCAGTCAGCTTTGGATCAGTTGGTGGCTGTGCTGGTCAACAGCGGCCACACCATTGACGGTGTTGTGGTGCAACATCGTTCCGGTCGTAATACGCAAACCGAGGTTGTCCTCGGTCAGGTACCTGGGGAACACCTGGTCAAAGAAGATGGCCTGTCGTTCTGGATAGCACCGACGCGCAATCAAAACACGGGTCTGTTTCTTGATATGGGCCATGTGCGCAAAGCGCTGCAGACATCCATGCCTGATGCAAAAGTGCTTAATCTGTTCGCTTATACCTGTGCGTTTTCAGTTTCAGCTCTAGCCCACGGGGCGCAGCTGGTTGTGAACAACGACATGAACGCCAACATGTTGAATATCGGTCGACGTAATCATCAGGCCAACCAGCAGGATATGCGGCAGGTGAAAATGCTGGCGCACAATGTGCTTAAGGCGTGGAAGAAGATCAGGATGTATGGGCCTTATGATGTTGTCATCATTGACCCACCCACCAATCAACGTGGCAGTTTTGTTGCAGAAAAGCACTATGCGCAGATATTGAAACGTATTCCGGAGTTTGCGGCTCCGGGTGCTCGTATAATCGCTTGTTTGAATTCACCGTTCTTAAACGCTGATTTCCTGGTGAACCAGATGTCCAGGTGGGCGCCAGCCTGCAAACACCAGGCAACCTTTGCCGCTCACCCTGACTTCCCGGAAGCTTACTCCGACCGTGGTCTGAAAGTGCTCGACTATCGCTATCAGCCTTGAGCCATGCGATGTAGCAGGGGTGTGAAAGCGGCTTGTACTTCTAACGAAGCCCGGCTTTTTAACGCCTGGCTCAAGCGATAAATAACGGTTGCGTGTTCAGCTTTGATGCTGGGTGGTAAATCAGAATCTTCTTCTTCCGCAATTTCCGGCGCAGGGGTTAACAAGGCTGTAAAACATCGGCCTGACAGGACAACCTGGTCAATGGCTTCCTGTCGAATGGTCTCCTTGTAGCGGATATAACCTTCTTCAGCGAGCCACAGCAGCGTTGCAAAACAGGCCAGGTGACGATGGCTGTGTACGCCATACTCATCCGGCTCGTCGGGGCCGCAGATATCTTCTACAAAAATTGTAACCGGGCGCGGAAAAACACCGTAGAGGCTGACAATGATTTGCGCCGCATCAGCATAGAATTCATCAATGTGAATACCGGCCATTATTGTCGGTAGTTGCCCAGGAACCGCCCGATACGACCAATAGCTTCATTCAGATCTTTTTCATAAGGTAAAAAGACAATCCGAAAATGGTCTGGTTCAGGCCAGTTGAAGCCACTGCCTTGCACAACAAGCACTTTTTCCTGCTGCAGCAGATCAAGAACGAACCGCTCATCGTCTTTGATGTTGAATTTTTTCACATCAAGTTTTGGAAACAGGTACAGCGCACCTTTTGGTTTCACGCAGGTGATGCCGTCGATTTCGTTGAGTTTTTCCCATGCAATCAGACGCTGCTCATACAGGCGTCCACCGGGTGCGGTTAACGTCTTGATGCTTTGGAAACCGCCCAAAGCAGTTTGTATCGCGTGTTGTGTGGGGACGTTTGAGCATAAACGCATCGACGAGAGAATCTCGAGACCCTCGATATAATCCTGAGCACGAGATTTTGCGCCACTGACAATCAGCCATCCTGTTCGAAAACCGGCTACCCGGTAGGATTTGGACAAGCCAGACAGCGTCAGCATAAGCAGATCATCTGTCAGCGAGGCCATGGCGATATATTCGGCGTCGTCGTAAACAATTTTGTCGTAGATTTCGTCCGCCATCACAACCAGGTCAAACTCTTTGGCGATGTTGATCAGACCCTGCAACACTTCACGCGAGTAAACCGCGCCTGTCGGGTTGTTGGGGTTAATCACCACCATGGCTTTGGTTTTTGAGGTTATTTTGCTGCGGATGTCGGCAAGATCAGGTTGCCAGTCTGATGCTTCATCGCACAGGTAGTGAACAGGCTTGCCGCCACATAAATTAACCGCGGCGCTCCACAATGGGAAATCCGGCGCAGGAATGAGGATCTCATCGCCATCGTTAACCAGGGCCTGCATGGCCATGACCACTAATTCGGAAACACCATTGCCGATATAAATATCTTCGATATCGACATCTTTGATGCCAATCTGCTGGCTGTATTGCATGACCGCTTTGCGGGCAGAATAGATGCCTTTGGAATCGCTGTAACCCTGGGAAGAAGGGATATTGCGGATTACATCACGGAGGATCTCTTCCGGTGCATCAAAACCCCATGGCGCCGGGTTGCCGATGTTGAGTTTTAATACTTTGTGACCTTCCTGCTCAAGGCGTGATGCTTCTTTGAGCACCGGCCCTCGTATGTCGTAGCAGACCTCTTCCAGCTTGGTCGACTTTCTGATCAAGCGCGTTGGGCTGGGTGTAATAGGGGTGACCTTATCCAAACTCATATCGAATTCCATAACGCTCCGGCTTACCCGCCGGATGTGGGTATAATTACCGCCTGCACCCGTTCCTTTGGGCGCACGCGCACACTATCATAACATCCATAATTGCAGTGTAGTTTAGGAGGAGAAGATGGCTAAAGTGGTTAAAACTGACGACGAATGGCGTCAGGAGCTCAGCCCGGAAGAGTTTGAGATAACTCGACGTGCTGGTACGGAACGCGCCTTTACCGGTGTCTATAACGACACTAAAACTCCCGGGCTGTACAACTGTAGATGTTGTGACACGCCGTTGTTCGATTCGGCCACCAAGTACGATTCCGGCAGTGGCTGGCCAAGCTTTTATGCACCCATCGATGGTGACGTTGTCACCACCCATGAAGACGTCAGTATGGGCATGCGCCGTATCGAAGTGAACTGTGCCACGTGTGATGCCCATCTGGGACATGTCTTTCCAGATGGCCCTGAACCTACCGGGTTGCGATTCTGTATGAATTCAGCGTCGTTGAAGCTTGATCCAAATAACGCAGACAGTGACGCAGAGTAAGAGGAGTACTTATGAATCCCGCTGATATAGCCGCCAGGACACCGGATAAAACCGCCTACATCATTGCTGAAACTGGCGAAGTGGTGACTTACGCAGAGTTAGAAGCCAAAGCCAATCAGGCCGCGCACCTGTTCCGCTCGCTGGGTCTGCAGCGCGGCGACCACATCGCGCTGCTGCTTGAAAATCACGTCAGTTTTTACCAGATCTGCTGGGCTGCGCAACGGGCGGGCTTGTATTACACAGCCATCAGCTGGCGATTGCAGCCGGCGGAAGTGGAGTACATCGTCAGCAACTGCGAAGCAAAAGTATTCATTACTTCGGCGGCGCGCAAAGATGTTGCGCAACCGTTAATCGAAGCCTTGCCGGACCTGCAGGCGCGTTACATGCTCGATGGCACGATTGCAGGCTTTGAGTCTTTTGAAGAGGCAATTGCCAGTCAGCCAACCACACCTATTGCTGACCAGAGCGAAGGTGCATCGATGTTGTATTCGTCAGGTACCACAGGTTACCCAAAAGGCGTCAAAAGGCCGCTCCCGGAAGAACCCTACGGCACGGTGGAAGGGTTGCCTGTGATGACGGCATTGTATGGCGCAACCCAGGATTCTATTTACCTGTCACCCGCGCCGCTTTATCACGCTGCACCCCTGGGCTTCACCATGACGTGTCTACGCAACGGCATACCTGTGGTTGTCATGCAGCATTTTGAAGCAGAGTACGCGTTAGAGTGCATTGAAACTTATAAAATCACCCACAGTCAGTGGGTGCCGACCATGTTTGTACGCATGTTAAAGCTGCCTGAAGAAGTGCGCTTGAAATATGACGTCTCGTCACTGCAATGCGCCATTCACGCCGCGGCACCCTGTCCCATCCCTATCAAGGAACGCATGATTGAATGGTGGGGGCCGGTGATTTATGAATATTATGCCGGTACTGAAGGAAACGGTTTTGTACAACTGAACTCTCAAGAGTGGTTGGCGCACAAAGGCTCCGTAGGTAAACCGCTGAATTGCGAAATTCATGTTTGTGACGATGAGGGCAACGATGTCCCTACAGGAGAATCGGGCACAATCTACTTCGCCGGGGGCGGAGAGTTTGAGTACTACAAAGACAAAGATAAAACGGCTGATTCGAGACACACAAAAGGTTGGAGTACGTTAGGTGACGTAGGCTATCTGGACGAAGATGGCTATCTGTATCTCACCGACCGCAAACACTTCATGATCATTTCTGGCGGCGTTAACATCTATCCGCAGGAAGCGGAGAACGTGTTGATCAATCACGACAAGGTGATCGACGTGGCGGTATTTGGGGTACCGAACCCGGACTTCGGCGAAGAGGTGAAAGCGGTGGTGCAGCTGGCTGATATGAACGAAGCCAGCGCTTTGCTGGAAATTGAACTAATGGATTACTGTCGTGACCATCTGTCTCACGTGAAGTGTCCTCGAAGCATTGATTTTCGGCCGGAGTTACCACGGCATCCAACCGGTAAACTCTATAAGCGGTTGCTGAAAGACGAGTAGTGGGCGGCTGCGGGAAAGTAGGCCGTCTTCTCCGCGGATTCCTCTACCGCAGTTATTGCTCCTGCAACAGGTTTGCAGGGGCGAACTGGTCGGTCAGCACACGGGTGTTGACCCGCCAGTCTGGTTTATCGTCCATCTGCCTGGCTATGAGTTCAGCGTAGCGTTTGATAGGCACGGCGTAAGGACGCAGGATATTTTTCATCGCCTCTGCACGCGTAATTAGCTGTTCTTTTGTCAACGCCTCGCCGGGGACCAGAATCACGCGATTAGCACTCTCGGGCACGCGAAAATTAATGAAAGGTCCAAAAACACTTGCGTAAGTTGCAGATTCCGAATGGTAAAGGTCGCTTTGCGCGAAGGTATTTGCCACCAGGACGCCGTTATCTTTAAGGAGTTGTTTGGTCTCCGTAAGATATTCACTGGTCATTAAATGCTCGGGGATGTATTCGCCGTTAAACGCATCCAGCACAATCAGGTCATACCGTCGATCTCGCATGAGGGCCCGCTTTGTCCACACCCGCGCATCGGTTGTATGAACCTTAAGATTGTCGGCTGGGAGGAATCCAAAAAACTCTTCCGCCACTTTTACAACCGCCGTGTCAATTTCCACGGTGTCGATATGTGCATCGGGGTAGAGCTGATGAAAAGCTGTAGGCAATGTACCACCGCCTAGTCCGATAACCAGGATGCTGGTGGGTTGCTGAACATATAACAAGCTGGCCATAGTCATTCGGGTGTATGAAAACACCATTTCTTTTGGCCGCCTCGGATCGATACAACTCTGGTTACGCTGATCGCTGCGCACGTTGAATTGCAGGCAAACAGTGTTGCCGATTTTTTTAACAATCAGCTGGCTGTACAAAGATCGCTCTTCATGCAGGATTTTGGCGTCTACGCGGCTGCACGCAGCGCTTGTCAGCAGAATGCTGAACACCACCAGAGCAAACTTGTGCTTCACGTTTTTTCCGCTCCCATACCTCGGTAGTGGCAGATCATTGCGATGAAAGACATGCTGATCAGCGCAAGGGTTAACATGATCAGGATGCTGTTGATTTCGAAATGCAGAACAAAATAAAACGACGTGAAAAGCGTACCTAATGCGCTGCCCAAAGTAGATACAAAATACAGGCGCCCGGCGACCTGCCCAGACCCTTCAACGCTTTTAACAAGCAGGCGAACGGAGTAGGGCGAGATCATGCCAAGAATGATGGTAGGTACCATGAAGAGAACTGTGGACGCGAGCAGCGAGCCGTAACGAGGATCTTCGATCAGACCGAAGATCCACTGCATTGTAGGTTCGGCGAAAAGCACCAGTGGATACATCAGTACCGCACCGCCAAGGAAGATACTGCCGTAGCGCATCAGATTGGGTGTTTTCACCGACCAGCGACCACCGATCAGATAGCCCAGCGACAGCGACAGCATAAACACAGTGATGATGCTGCCCCATACATAGATACTGCTGCCGAAATAAGGTGCCAGCACCCGTCCACCGAGCAGCTCCATGGACATGATGACAAAGCCACCTGTGAAGGCGAGCAGATAGATGATTGCGTTCATTGAAGGTGCTCAGCCACGAGGCGCGACGTCTTCCGTGGGTGCACCAGCATCTTTCCAGCCACGAAAGCCTTCACCGATATGGGTAACGTTCTCAAGACCCATATCCTGAACAGCCTTGGTGGCCAGAGCAGAACGCCAGCCGCTCTGGCAATAGAACACAAACTTCGCATTCGAGCCGAAAACTTCTTTGTAATACGGTGAGGTGGGGTCCACCCAGAATTCCAGCATACCGCGAGGCGCATGCACCGCGCCGGGCACTTTACCTTCGCGTTCCAGTTCGCGCGGGTCGCGGATATCTACAAATACGATGTCTTCCTGGTCGAGCAGGGCAACAGCATCGTCAATGTCGAGGGTGTCTACTTCTGCAAGGGCTGCAGCAATCAGATCTTTATGTGTGACCTTCAGCACGTTATGACTCCTAGTTACTCAGTTAATTGGTTTTTGCCACTTCGGTGACGTTTTGCGACACCCGGGCAGTGCCAGAGGTGTCATGAAAAATAAAAAATATATCTAATAATATCAATCGGTTAGAAATCTATACGCCTCTGGCACTAAATTTGTATTAAAGCCATGACGAGATAGGTCGATGACTTAATACATAACCTTATGCAGACGCGGAGATAACTCAATGGGACGATCACGATATTACAGTGGGCAATTTGCAGTCACGCCGGATCTGTTGCATGTGACCGTTCCGCAGACCGAAATTGTGACTGAAATGTCCAAGCGCGGCGAAACGGAAACGCTCAACGATATCTGTCTCGCGGTTGCCGTAGTCGCCGATGCCATTGTTGCCGCTCAGGCATTGGTGGTTAATTCCTAACGTCCCTGCCAGTTGGGCGGGCGTTTCTCAGCAAATGCCTTTGGTCCCTCGATGAAATCTTCGCTGGTGACCATGCTCTGTACCGAATCATATTTAGCTTTCATGGATGCCTCTAAAGAAGGGTTGTCGAGACTTCGATAAACCACATCTTTGCTTGCCCGGATCGACAGCGGTGCACACTCCGTAATCATATTCGCCCAGCGTAGCGCAGCCGACATCAGCTCATCGTGAGGTACAACTTCATTCACGAAACCCAGTTTTTCGCCTTCTTCTGCGGCAACGTGGCGACCGGTCAGAATCATGCCCAGGGCTCGTTTTGGTCCTATCTGTCGAGGTAGTCGATTCAGGCCGCCGGCCAGTGCAGCGAGGCCAACTTTGGGCTCAGGCAGCGCAAAACGGGCTTTGTCCGAAGCAATGATCAGGTCACAGGCCAGCGCAATTTCGAATCCGCCGCCCATGGCGACACCGTTAACCGCGGCGATGACCGGTTTGCTCAGATCAAATCGAGAAGTTAAGCCGCCAAAACCGCGCGGCATGGGCACGCGTTCACCGCCTTCCGCCTGGTAACGTAAGTCGTTACCCGCGCTGAAACCGCGGCCCTCGCCAGTGATGATCGCCACCCACATGTCACTATCCGCAGCAAAATCATCAAAAACTTCGCCGAGTTCAGCATTGGCGGGTGGATGCAGTGCATTTAATCGATCAGGTCGATTCAAGCGCACGGTCATTATGTGATTGGATTTATCTACGATGCAGAATTCGGTCATGTCCCCTCCAGGCGTTTGTTTTGCTTACTTTACCCCGGCAGCCTAGAGATGTGCAGACTCATTGAACCGATGTACCACCGGTTCTGGAGTCAGGACCATTTCTGAAAGGCTGCAATTGTTGAAGTGGTAGTTGATCCAGCGTGACGGTGAGGCTTCCAGAAAAACCGCCAGAGCCACAGCTAAAGCCACACCATGGCTGACCACAAGTATTGTTTCATCCGGCTCGTGTTGCTGGTCTATCTGCAGCATTGCTGCAGTGACCCGCTGGGCAACAACCGCCAGGCTTTCACCGCCAGGTGCTGTGTAGTGAATGTCGGTGGTTGAACGGTTGATGAAATCGTGGCGTTCACTGAGTTCTTTGAAAGAAGTGTCTTCCCATTCGCCGATAGACATTTCGGCTAATCCCGCGATGGGCTGCACCGTCAGATTGGTTCCGGCACTGGCAAATTTAGCCGTGTCCATGCAGCGTTGCAGTGGACTTGAATAAACCGCGTGGATTTTTTCATTGGCTAGCAGGTAGCGCCCGGTGCGTTTTGCCTGGCGTCTGCCAGTCCAGGTCAACGGGCTGTCGGTAGAACCGTGCCAGCGGCCATCTCTGTTGGCTTTGATAAGACCATGCCGTAACAGTAACAAGCGCGTGCTCACTGCCGCTTAACTCCAGCGTTGCGCAATGATAGAGCCAATCAGATCACCTTCAACATTCACAGCGGTGCGGAAGGTGTCCAGCGGTCGTTCAATCAGTAACAACAAACCTATCGCTTCCAGTGGAATGCCAACCGCCAGCAATACAACCTGCAGACCTGCCATGGACCCCGACGGTATGCCTGGCGCACCGGCAGAGGCCAGCATGGTGATCAGAAACACCATCACAACGCTGCCTGCGTCGATGGGTACACTGAACATATAGGCCAGGAAAATCACTGCAATGCCTTCAAACAGGGCGGTACCATCCATGTTGATGGTGGCGCCCAGAGGTAATACAAAGGCAGCCTTGCTGCGCTCGACGCCGAGTTTTTCTTCTGCAGTGGTCATGGACAGAGGCAGGGTGGCTGCGCTGGAGGAGGTGATGAACGCTGTGAGCATGGGTTGCGCAAGAGCTTTGGCCAGCTTGACAGGGGAAACATTGCCAAACACCCAGGCAATGGTCGGCAGGATCACCAGCCCATGCAGAGCGGTAGCGCCAAATACCACCAGCGCAAACTGACCCAGCGATGTCAGTGTTGCCAGATCAATCCTGCCGGTTAACTGGAAGGTGATGGCAAACATACCGATCGGCAGGGTGGTTAATACCCAGCGGGCGCAGGTGTAGACAACTTTTGTCATCTCATCCAGCATCTTCGGCCAATGTGAATCTTCGGGCAGCGTAAACGCTGCCGCGAGGCCAAAAATGAGCGCGGTCGTCAGCACACCTAAAATGTTGATTTCTGCCAGAGCCGTAAACGGATTGACCAGCATGGATTGCAGCATGTTGCCGATCAGCGCCATAGCGCCGCCCTGGTCCTGAGCGATTAAGCCGCTGGTCATTTCCGGTAAATCGGCCAGGGGCGGGTAGGCGGTCCAGGGGTGGATGAAAAATACCACGGTGAGGCCAATGCCGATGGCGATGGCGGAGGTTGCGCTGTAATACAACACAGTGACGCCGCCAAGTCGGCCCATTGACCGTGTACCACGCAGCTGCAGTACCCCTGTCAGCAGTGAGAAAAAGATTAATGGCACGATGATCATGCGCAACGCCGCGAGGAAGCTGTTCTGCAGGATTGCTGTGGTGGTCTGCAACCAGCCGACATCGCCAAACAGCGTGGCCATCAGCCAGCCCAGAACGGCCGCAGCAATTAACAGCGGGGCAAACCAGCGTGAAGACATCTAGATGGTCAGATTCACAAAATGACCTGGTTGCAGCGCGGGTCGACGCAGTGCCTGATAGGCGAGCGGTCGCGCGCAGGCACCGGATTTGGTTGCCTTTACGTTGCGCATGCCTAACGCCGGCGTGACGTGCAACTCACTTCGCGCAGCGTGCTTGTCTGAATGCACGGGTCGTGTTCTCCTTGGTCAGCCGCATAATACTTAGTTACGCGACATTTTTTTTATATAGCGCAGTATTGTGCCCATCTGCGACGTTAAAACCAGTCGCGATCTGAGCTTTTCTGGCTGGGTTTGTGAGATTTTGTTGTGACGTTACCTTTTGATTGCTCTGGATCGGCAAACCGCCGTCAAAAAACTGGCGCCAGCCGCTGGATATTGCTTTTTTTGTTGAGCTTGTCAGTCGCTTGCAGCAAACAACCACAAAGCGGCCAGTTCAGCGGCCCCACAATGGGCACAACGTACGCCATACAGTGGCACGATGTTAAAAACGGCCAGAGTTGTCAGGTCAAACAGGCCGAGGTGGCGGACCTGCTGCTGCAGATCAATGCAGCGATGTCGACTTATCTGCCGGATTCCGAACTCTCCAGAGTTAATCAAACCGAAGCTGGGGTCTGGGTCGACTTGTCACCTGAGCTGGCCGAGGTTATCAGCGTTGCACAGACGATCTGGCAGCAATCTGCCGGCGCTTTTGACGTCACCGTTGGTCCGCTGGTAAATCTGTGGGGATTTGGTCCAGATACCGGAGTCATGCGCCCAAGTCAGGCACAGCAGCAACAGGCCGGCGCGTATGTCGGCATGGATAAACTGGAATTTAACGGCTCGCGCCTGCGTAAGCAGCATGCCGACCTCTATATTGATCTTTCAGCCTTAGCCAAAGGCTATGCGGTGGATCGGCTGGCGCAACTTATGAGCCAGAGGGGTTGTGAGCAGTTTATGGTAGATATTGGTGGTGAGATTCGCACAAAGGGGATAAATCGCCATGGCAAACCCTGGCAGATTGGTATCGAGGTGCCTGACTCTAATCAGCTGGGTACGCTGCAGACCGTGCTGGCTTTATCAGACCTCAGTATTGCAACCTCAGGTGACTATCGAAATTTCCGACTTGTCGACGGCGTCAGGGTCGATCATGTTATTGATCCGAGAACGAGGATGCCTGCTGCAAGTACTGTGGTCAGCGCCACGGTTCTACACCCGTCCACGATGTGGGCAGATGCTTATGCCACCGTCCTGATGGTTCTCGGTGTAGAAGAAGGGCTGGCATTTGCCAACGAGCAGGGGTTTCCTGCGTATGTGATGTATCGAACCTCAACGCCTGATGATGCACAGACATTCGGCTTCGCGGCGCGCTACAATAAACAAATGGCTGGGTATTTACCGGCTGAAGAGTAAATTTTTCTGCAACTGGAAAGTAATCAGATGTCCACAATGATTCTTGCGTTTGTTTTTATGCTGCTGATGGTCGCGGCTATGGCTGTCGGCGTGCTGATGGGCCGTAAACCTATCAGCGGTACCTGTGGCGGTATGAAAGCGCTGGGTATGGACATGGATTGCGAAATCTGTGGCGGCAATCCGGCGTTGTGCGATACAGATGAAATGCCCGCCGCAACGCCTGCTCTGTCCAAAAAAGTTGACTCAAGTCTCACCAGAAACGTGGGTCCCAAATAATCCACCGGTAAGTTCAGGATCCGTGACTATGCTTAAGGGTAAGCAAATGCCCCCGAGAAAGTTATGTCACATGGCCAAACAAATGCCACCCCGGATTCTCTGGCAGCGCGCTTTCAAGCCGAATTAGAAAGTCGTTCCCTGGATGTGCCGCTGCTGCCTACCGTAGCTGCCG
>CBDUMB010000015.1:0-16128 GCA_965368205.1 uncultured Pseudomonadaceae bacterium
GGGCCACCCGCATGTTTGCGAACGGATACGATCAGCGGCGTGCCATCGGTGGCCTTGCAGTCCACGGGATTGAAGCCACCCGCAAACGCCGCCTGCGGCAGTACCGGAGTATCCAGATAGGTCGTCGTTCCCGGCATGAACTGCAGCGTGTAACACGCCGTTCCATAGCTCGACAGTTTTAGTGGGTCAGCAACGGGTCCATCACCGCCGTCATTCATGCAGGCGATACTCATCGCCGGCGAATAGCCGCTCGGTATCGGCACGTTCGCGGTGAAGGTGGAGGGCAGGATGCCGTTGAAGTGACCAAACGCGTCGCCGTAGGTCCGGTAGACCTCGTGGCCGTTGAAATCGCGGATCGCAATCGGCAGGTTGGCCGGCGCCCACTTTTCGCCATAACTTGGCGAGGCCGGGTTGGTCTCGACCGAAATGTCATCGAGTACAAGTCCCGTGAACTGTGCCGCGACCGGGGTTGAGGTGAACAGATGGAAATCTGCCGCCGCCTGGCCCTGGTCAGACAAAAGAACCTCTTTGCGATCACAGAGCGGACGGTCAGCTCCGGCAAAGGGTGCCGCTTCGCCCCGGGAGAACAATCCTTCTTCCACCCGAACAACTTCAAGACCATACACGGCCTGCTCAAGTTCACCCGGCGCAACACGAAATCGATCGCTGCCGGGACCTGCAGCAGCGGGGAAACCGCTCATGTGCTGTTCCACCATCAGCACGCCACCCGGTCGCAATGCCTCGTGTAGGCGCGCCAACAGCGCGGGGGCCATGAAGTGGTACATCACTATAAGATCGTAGTGCCAGCTGCTGATCTCAACATCCGCCAACAGGTCCTGACAGGAGAAGTTCACCTTCACGCCGGCCGAGCGCGCTGCCTCCTGAGCCAGTTGCAGCCCCACAGGCGATATGTCGATGGCATCGACTGTATAACCCTGTTCAGCCAGATAGATGGCGTTACCACCACGACCGCAGGCCAGATCCAGCGCAGCGCCTGCCGGCAACTCTGGCAACATCTCCACCAGCCATGGCGCGGGGCTTGGAGTTTCGCGGTGGACCTGCTGTGTATATCGCTGGTCCCATTTTTGTTGATCGGTATCAGACATGGTCAACTCAATGCAGGGAAATCCCCAGCAGCTTAAAGAGAGTTGCGCATGGAGATAAGTCGCGCTAGCTTAGTCGCCCTTTTGCGAAACGCAATCTCATGACGCCACCCAAAAACACAACCACCAACAGCTTAGACCGCGTTGCCGTGTTTTTATCGGGCTTGTGTCTGCTGCATTGCCTGGCGATTCCTTTTGCTGTGCTGTTAGGTCCTCTGTTGAGCGGCTGGCTGAATCACAGCGAAACTCGTGTGCATTGGGTGCTTCTTCTGCTGGCCATACCGATCAGCGCGCTGGCGTTGTGGCGCGGTTATCAGAGGCACAGTAGCGCGTTAACCCTGATGATGGGTGCCATGGGTCTCACGCTGATGTTTGTTGCGGTCACACATTGGTTCGGCGAGCATATGGAAATTGCGCTCACGGTTATCGGTGTCACGCTCTTAATGATTGCCCACATACGCAACATGCGCAGCGGTCATCAGCATGCTTAACCTGAACAGTTTCGATGCTTCACGATACCTGCTGTGGTTAATGGCCGGCCTGCTGATGACGTCCTCACATTTAGCCAGCGCGGCACAAGCCAGCATAGACAGGCCGTTCATCGGCGCAGCTGACATCGTCGTGCGCACCCTGGAAAGCTCGGCCATCACTATTAAAGAACGAGCCGATACAGACCGCTTTGTCATCTTATACGCGGAAGGTGAAGCGCAGCAGAGTGTTGCCATCACCTTGTTTGCGCTACCTCAGCAAAGCGATCGCATGACGGTCACAGTCAATTCCGCCTCGCCAGCGGATCAGCACTTCGACAACCAGTTGCTCCAGGCTATACGCGCCAAGCTACTTGAACCCTGAGTCTGCTATGAGCTTATGCCAACACAGTTTTGCGCCGTGGCTTCGCACAACTTGTACATCGCAGACGCAAAAGGTATACAACCCCACTCAAAGCCCAGCAGCCGGAGTCCCACAGTGAAATACGACAATATATTACAAACCATCGGCAATACGCCCGTTGTCAAACTTAACCGCATTGCGCCGAGCCATGTTGAGATGTACGTGAAGGTAGAGGCTTTTAATCCACTGTCTTCCGTCAAAGATCGTCTTGCCTATGCCGTGATCAAAGATGCGTTAGACAAAGGTACGCTTGCGCCGGGGCAAACTGTTATTGAAGCCACCTCCGGCAACACCGGCATCGCGCTGGCCATGGTCTGCGCAGTAATGGGCCACCCCTTTGTTGCCACCATGGCAGAGTCTTTTTCCGTTGAGCGGCGCAAGATCATGCGCGCACTGGGTGCAAAAGTAATTCTCACACCTGCAGCAGAGCGCGGCTCAGGCATGGTGAAACGGGCCGAAGAGCTTGCCGCAAAACACAACTGGTTTCTGACCAGGCAGTTTGAAAACCCAGCCAACCCGGCTTATCACGCCAACACCACCGGTCCAGAAATCCTCAGAGACTTCGCTGGTGAACGACTGGACTACTGGGTCAGCGGCTGGGGCACAGGCGGCACACTCAGTGGCGCAGGGCGCGTGATGAAAGCCGCCCGACCTGATTTAAAAGTTGTCGCCACCGAGCCTGAACAAGCTGCTTTGTTATCGGGTGGAGACTGGTCGCCACACAAAATCCAGGGTTGGACACCGGATTTCATTCCCAGTGTGTTAGACCGCGAAGTGGCGGATATGATTGTTACCATTAACGATGAAGAATCCATGGCAAATGCGCTGAGAATTGCCCAGCAGGAAGGGATTTTCACCGGCATTTCCGGAGGCGCTACCCTGACTGCGGCTTTAAAGGTTGCTGAGCAGGCAGAAGCCGGCAGTGTCATCCTCGCCATGTTACCCGATACCGCAGAGCGCTATATGTCGACACCGCTGTTTGCAGATATCAATGAAGGTTCAGACGACGAGTGGCTCGACAGCCTGTAACCAGAAGCCTGCTGCGAGAACCAGTTCACCCAGGGCCCTCACACCCTGGGTGAACAGCCCAGACAGATAATTTTGCGTTCGAACTCGCTTACCTCCACCACTGACAAGCGCCTACACACCAGGGGTACAAAGGCGGCTGATACGCTCTGAGCATCTGAGCTAAATTGGCTCCATGGTCAAAACAACAACTGCGTTTTCCAGCCCGCTTGAAAAAGCACCACCCAGCACAACGCCTCTTTTCAGGGTTGCATTAATTCTGCTGTGCAGCGTGCCCATGTTTGCCTGGTCAAGCCAGGTGGCGCGCCCGATTTTTCAATGTACGCAAACCAACGGCCAGTTGCTGTTTACAGATACCGGTTGTGCCGGCCAGCAGCGCTACGTGCCACCGCAGGAAGCGGTAACCCGTTTCCCCCCGCTGACAGCAGCAGAACTCAGGCACTTGAAAGACTTGTCTGATCGAACCATGAAGGCCAGCAAACAACGGCGGGTTAAACTGCAACACAGGCAGCAGATGCTGGCAAAGCAGGCTGCCGCGGCAGAACAGGCCTGTAACCAGGCCAAGGCGGAACTCGCCAAAATTGCCGCTCAGCGTCGCAAGGGTTATTCCATCAAACAGAGTGAACAGCTGTCTGCCGCGCAGCGCAAACTCCAGGCCACAAAACGAAAATACTGTTAGCCCGCAACCCCGGGCGTTGCCGCTTCAATTTGCGCTAACAACTCCGCAGATGACAAAAGCCCAGGTCCGGCATTACGCCGCACCAGCGCACGCGCCATAGCGACACAGGCATCATTGGCGGGGGTGGGCACACCATGCAGACGTCCCAGCCAGCAGATTTCACCATTGAGGTATTCCGTTTCAATGTCTCCGGTACCTCGCGCAAGGCTCTGCCAGGAAGAACCAGCGGTGCGCTCGTAGCCTGGGATATCAACCATGGTGAATACACCTTGCTGTCGCTCAGCCATTTCTTTGCGGCTCGCGCAATCAATGCCGGCTGCCGCAAAGCACGCGGAGGCTTCATCGCGCAACATTTTATGCACAGCTTTCGATGCGCTGAAGTCCGTCAACCCTGCCTGCAGCACATTCAAAAGATTGACCCGCAGTTTGCCGTATTTCTGTCGCATGACCTCTGCGTCCGGCCGGGCACTGAAGCCGGCGGTGGTGAGATCCGCAGCAATGGTATCCACGACGGCATTTGTACCGCGAGGAAAACACCCCGTATCCAGCACTGCACCGGCACCATCTGCATGGGTGACCACTTCACCGGGCTGGAGAAACAAAGCAGGCAAAACAACTACGCTGGCATAAACATTGGCGAAAAAGCGCAACGCCAGTGATTCATTGGCAACACCATTCTGCATACACAGCACGTGAATCCCAGCCGGCGCACAGCGCGCGAGATCTTCTAATGCCTGCAGCGTGTGTTGGGATTTCATACACAGCATGACTACCGTCTGATCATCAAAATCTACCGCTCTGGGGTGCTCCACTGTAGGAATTGGCAAAGTGGCAACGCCTTCCGGCGCCACCAGACGCAAACCCCGGGCGTGCAGCAGCCGACCATGTTCACCCCGCGCGATCAGCGTCGTATCTGCACCACTGGCAAACAACCGCGCCCCGACAACGCCACCGATGCCACCAGCGCCATAAATGACGTACCGCATTAATTTTTACCTTCCACTGAGTAAGCCTGATGCATTGTTCCAAGCAGCAGCGCGGATTACTACGTCAACGCCATAAATCTACAGACAAGGTGAGCGCAGGCGCACAGTTCAACCGCTGAGGGTGAACTATAGTTACTAAAGTATTTTGCTTATGGATCCCATATGCCTTGCGGCTATCACATGAACCTTGAAGATGGTCTGGTGACCATTAGAGGTGAAGCTGAAATTAATCTGCCCAGTCTGGTTAGCCTCGGCGAGGAAGTCCTCGCTGACCCAGGCTTCGATCCTTATCTGCCACAGCTGGTAGATTTGCGCGGTGTGCAGGTTGCACGGGACCGTGCAGCGGAGGAAGCATTACGCCATTTTACGCTGTCGACCTATCGGCCCAGGGTCCATTCAAGCATCGCGATCGTCGTTGATGGCAGCTTGGCCGAACCTGAGCTCGCGGGTTTATACCATCTGTCTTGTGCGATGGATAAAACCGAGCTGTTCGACCAGTACGACCAGGCTTTGAAGTGGTTAATGCGGCGGGAATTTGCCTGAGCAATACCCAACGCGTATCCGCTCACCGCAGCCAGAAAATCCCCAATGTAATGCTGAAAACAGTAGCCCAGAAAAAATAGGGGCCGGCAAAAGCCACCAGCCGCGCCACGGATTCATTTGAGTGCAGCTGCACTTGTGTTTCCACATGCAATGCACTGTCGTCTAACTTGTCCACGTACGTCTCCCAATGCGGACATCTAATGACGTGAGCCTCAGCGCTTGCTTATGTTAGTTTAAATCCATGTATCTAATTGATTTTATTCAGGTTTCCCTGGTGCAAAGCTGACTTTAGCTGGTTTCAGGCAGAGCCGACATTCGTCTCCACCGCAGCTGTCGAAGCTCTTTTTACAACCGATCATTGGTTGCCACCTTTTTCAGGTGAGCCTGAAGTGTGTCAAAGGCAACTGGGTGTAGGCAAATTTTTTGCGCATTAAGATGTGGGTGAATTGTAAGTGGGCGGGGTTTCAAAAACGCAGAATAATGAAGATATTATGGATTCGATCCGGCTAACGTATTGAACTAGAAAGAGAATTTAGATGGGTCTGATCAACACAGGCGGGGGAGGCTTTTTTTTGCGCGTTTTTTCTGTAACATGGCAAGCCTCACTAGCCGGCGCTGTATGCTTATACAGTGTTATTTCCTCGGCAGGGCGATTACACAGTGTGCAGTCCGGCTAGTTGAGGCCAAACCCCACCCCGCTCAAACACCGCTTCAAACTGACCCGCAGAACTGCTGTTTCAGGCCAACGTTTACGTGACAATCTCGCATCAATACTCGACCTAAAGCGGCGGCTGATCAGGTAACACAGAAAACCAGTCAAAGCCCGCATCAGCAACCGCGACAAATTCAGGATTCAACAGGCTTTCTTTCGAGTTATACGCCAACACCTTGCCATCAAAGGTGTAGACCTCACCACCCGCTGCACGCAACACCGCGTGGGCCGCGGCAATATCCCACTCACTGGTCGGGCCAAGGCGCGGATAACAATCTGCGTCTCCCACCGCCAGCGTGCAGAGTTTCAAAGAGCTGCCGACCGGCTGGCGTTCAAGCGCATTGAACGTCCGTGCTAATTCATCCAGATAATTCTCCAGGCGCTCACCGCCGTGGCTACGGCTGGCCACAACCACCAGTTCAGATTGCCCTGCACGCATCTTGCGGCTGCGGATAGTACGCATCTGGCCCTGATCTAAGCACCAGGCTGTGCCAGCGACCACATCACCGATATAGACACGCTGCTGAACCGGCACGCCGACAATGCCGTAAACCGCTTCTCCGTTATGGATCAGCGCGATATTCACGGTGAATTCGCCATTACGATTGACAAATTCTTTGGTGCCATCAAGGGGGTCAACCAGCCAGTACGTGGGCCACTGGCTGCGCACGTCAAAACCGGGTGGCTCGGACTCTTCAGAGATGATCGGAATCTCAGGCGTCGCTGCCTGCAGGCCCGCGACAATGATTTTGTGAGCGGCCAGATCCGCCTGAGTCAAAGGTGATTCGTCTGCTTTATTCTGTACTTCAAAATCACCTTCATAAACCGCGAGAATCGCCGCTCCCGCATCTTCGACAATAGCAATCAGGGCGTCTTGAGGGACAACAAAAGGTAATTCAGCCATAACAGTTTCCGCTTAACTTTCCGTTTCACACGTGTACAGGCGGCGTTTCAGCCACCAATCAGCCGGGCAGTGTAACAAAAGTCCTGCGCTGCGCTTGTCCAACCTTGGTTGCAATGTCAGCGCTATGACCGCCATTTGTAATATGATGGGCACCCCGTGAACAATAACCATCACATGCCGCAGTACTTACCCGGCCTTGCAGCTGAGCAGATCCCTGACTGGGATAATATCGATTGTGTGTTTCTCGATATGGATGGCACGCTGCTGGACCTCAAATATGACAACCGAGTCTGGAATGAACTGGTGCCCGAGGCTTTTGCGCGCCATCGGGGCATGCCTGTTGCTTCAGCCAAAGCGCAGCTGCTCACCCATATGCAACAGATACACGGCACTATTGAGTACTACAGTTTTGAATACTGGAGCGCCTTCACGGGTGTTGATCTTATTGCAGAACATCATCAAGCCGTTGACCTGCTGGCATATCGGCCAGGCGCACTGGACTTCCTGCGCTGGCTGAAAGCCGCTGACTGTCTGTCTGTGATCGCAACCAACGCACATCGCAGCTCAATTGCGGTGAAAGACCACAAAATTCAGATCAGCGCTGAAGTGGATGCCGTGGTCTCCAGCCAGGACTACCACGCCCCCAAAGAAGCAGATGAATTCTGGCAGGCCCTGCTCGTAGATTACCCCTATGACCCTGGCCGCTGTATTTTTGTCGATGACAACGTGCCGGTACTGGACGCTGCCGCACGCCATCACATTGGAGGTGTGTATGCCATCGCCACGCCTGATTCCCAGCAACCAAGCCGTGCCGATCTCGGCTATCCTACGTTTGATCATTTTGCAGACATCTGCCCATCGTTAAATGTCACCCGTACGCATTGACCGCTGGCTCTGGGCAGCTCGTTTCTTCAAGACACGTTCGCTTGCAAAAGCGGCGGTGGAAGGTGGCAAGGTGCACGTTGACGGCCAGCGCAGTAAACCGGCAAAAGCAGTTCGCGTTGGCCAGACTGTTGAGGTCCGCAAAGGCACCGTTCTGATGACAGTGATTGTGAGAGACCTGGCAGAGCAGCGGGGTTCTGCGCCAATTGCTCAAACCCTTTACGAGGAAACGCCAGAAAGCATTGAAAAACGCGAAATCATGAGTTCGCGTCGTAAAATGGAGCGGGCCGGGTTACAGGTACCCAGCACCAAACCCAGTAAAAAAGATCGCCGCGATCTGCGCAAATTGAAAGACCGCAGTGAGCACTTCACCGACCCTGACGAGATTCTCGATTAAAAAAGGCAGCCTCTCATTGACTGATTCTGATACCCCTGAACCCGGCGAAACAACAGAAAACGACCAACTGCATCGCTTCACCTTTGAAAACTATCCAGTGCGGGGTCAGTGGGTGCGGCTGACACAAACAACGCAAACCGCACACTCGGTCAACGAATATCCAGACGCGATAAAAAAGCTGCTGAATGAAATGTTTGCTGTGGTTGCGATGTTCGCCGATAACCTGAAATTCGATGGCGCCATCGCATTGCAGTCAAAAGGCAGCGATGGCGCGCTGATACGCACGCTGGCAGAGTGCCGCGAACGCCAATATCTACGCGGCATAGCCCATCTTGATCCTCAGCAGACGCCGCCGCAGAACACGGACAGCCTTGCTGCCTGGCTTGGAGAAGGACAGCTTGCCTTGTCGCTTATTCCTCCGGCTGACGCCGACCAGGTTCCCTACCAGGGGCTGGTTGCTCTGCAGGATGGGTCTCTGGCAGACAATCTTGAGGGTTATATGCTCAACTCCGAGCAACTGCCGTCGCGACTGTTTCTGGTGAGCACACCCACCAGCGTCACAGGTTTGCTCCTGCAACGACTGCCGGACGAAGATTTAGCGTCGGAAATCAACTTGGACCACGCTGATGACGCATGGCACAGCATTGTGACATTGGCCAATACCGTGACCGACGAAGAGCTGTTAACTCTGACGGCCGAAACCCTGCTGCGCCGACTGTTTGCCGAATATCCCTGTCGCCTGTATCCGCCGCGTTCGCTGAGCTACCGATGCACCTGTTCCCGCAGCAAAAGTGACCGTACATTGCGTGTACTTGATGCAGGCGAGATCAGGACATTATTCGCCGAGCTGGGCGAAATAACCGTGGATTGCGAATTTTGCGGCACGCGCTATCGCTATGATGCAGTTGATATTGGTACTTTGCTCAACAGCGACCCACCCGCACCAACGCCGGATGTTGTGCACTGATGGGCTTCACAGCGGTGCTATATGGCTTTATCCAATGTCATTACAATCTCGCGCAAACTTTTGATTACCTCGTAGCGGCGAGGTCTGGCATAATCCGCGACCCATTTTGTGAAACAAAAAGAGCACCATGGCCGTCGACATGAATAGCACAGTGAAAACCGACACATACACCGACCTGAGTTCTGCCACTCTGGCTGAACACGCCGTGCTACGCGGTGAAGGTCACTTTGCAGCCAATGGTGCTCTGGTAGTAGAAACCGGCCATCGCACTGGACGTTCTCCAAAGGATCGCTTCATTGTTGATGAGCCATCTACCTCTGAGTCCATCCACTGGGGGCCCATTAACCAGCCGATCGAACCCAAAGTGTTCGACAGCCTCTGGGATCGGGTAAACCTGTATCTCCAGGAACGCGAGACCTACGTATCTCACCTGAACGTTGGCGCTGATCCGGAGCATTACCTGCCCATCGAAGTGACCACAGAATATGCCTGGCATGCGCTGTTCGGTCGCTCGCTGTTTATTAATCCTGAGCATTTCAATCCACACAACAAAGTTGTCTGGCAGGTTGTCAATGCACCCAACTTTCAGTGCGACCCTGAACGCGACGGCACCAACAGCGACGGCACCGTAATGATCAACTTTGCCCAGCGCAAAGTACTGATTGCGGGCATGCGTTACGCCGGCGAAATGAAAAAATCCATGTTCTCGGTGCTCAACTTCCTGTTACCGGAAAAAGACGTGCTGCCAATGCACTGCTCGGCGAACATGGGCAGCAATCGTGATGTCACCCTGTTCTTCGGTTTGTCCGGCACAGGTAAAACAACGCTTTCTGCAGACCCTTCAAGACTGCTCATTGGCGATGACGAACACGGCTGGGGTAAAGGCACGGTTTTCAATTTTGAAGGCGGCTGTTACGCAAAATGTATTGACCTGTCCCGCGAGAACGAACCCGTTATATTTGATGCGATACGTTTTGGCGCGATTGTTGAAAACGTTGTTATTGATCCGGTTACCTCTGAGCCTGACTACACCGACTCAAGCCTCACCGAAAACACCCGCGCCTGCTATCCACGATCCAATATTGCGGAGAGCGTGCCTGAAAACAGAGCCGGCGAGCCTAATAACATCATTTTCCTGACATGCGATGTCAGCGGCGTACTGCCGCCGGTATCTCTGTTAAGCAAAGAGGCTGCGGCATACCACTTTCTATCAGGTTACACGGCAGCTGTTGGTTCTACCGAAATTGGCTCCACCGAAGCGTACTCCGCAACTTTTTCCACCTGTTTTGGCGCGCCCTTCTTTCCACGACCAGCGGGTGTGTACGCAGACCTGTTAATCAAGCGCATCGAAGAATTTGGCTCACGGGTTTATCTGGTGAACACTGGTTGGACCGGTGGCGGCTACGGTGTTGGGTCACGCTTCAAAATACCGGTCACGCGAGCAATCATTGCTGCCATTCAGAACGGCAGCCTGGAAAATACGGCAACAACTCACATCGACGGCTTCAATCTGGACATTCCTGTCAGCGTTGACGGCGTAGACAGCAGTCTGCTGAACCCTCGTGAGGCGTGGTCAGATGCAGCGGCATATGATGCAGCTGCCTCCAGCCTGGTGAGTAAGTTTGTCGAAAATTTCAAAAAATTCGACGTTGATCCTGCCATCGTTGACGCTGGCCCGAAGCTTTAAGCCGCTTGCGGTCACACTAATCGGGTGTTGACCCAAGCCAGCGGAGCCCATAACTTAGTCGCCCTTAACCAAACCGGGGCAGGGGATGGCTAACGCTGATACACAAGCGAGCCTGGCACACGGGACAATCACACCCGAATTTTTTGAAGCGCTCATCACCCAGCCGAAGGTTATGGCTGGGTTACTGCGCGGTGTCGAGAAGGAAAGTCTTCGCGTGGCGCCGGATGGTTCTTTATCAAAGCGCCCCCACCCTGAAGCTCTGGGCTCACCGCTGACCCACCCGGCAATCACAACCGACTTCTGTGAAGCGCAACTTGAATTAATAACAACAGTCCATGACAGCGCACAGAAGTGCCTGCGTGAACTCACCGACGTCCATCGCTTTGTGTACAGCGAACTTGGTGACGAGTTGTTATGGCCCAGCAGCATGCCCTGTATCGTCGGCGAAGATGACGACATTCCCGTTGGCCAGTACGGCAGTTCTAACATTGGCAGAACCAAAACCATCTATCGCCGCGGCCTGGGATTGCGTTACGGGCGACTGATGCAGACCATTTCTGGCATCCACTACAATTTTTCATTACCCGATGAAATGTGGCTTGCGCTAGGCGTGAACTCACAGGATGAGCGTACAGCCGCCTATTTTGGCTTGATCCGCAATTTCCGCCGCTGGTCCTGGCTGTTAATTTATCTGTTTGGCGCATCGCCGGCTGTGTGTCGATCTTTCACGCGCAACATGAAGCATCAGTTGCAGCCTTTTGATGAAGGTTCACAACACCTGCCGTTTGCCACCAGTTTGAGAATGGGTCCGCTCGGTTACCAGAGCAGCGCCCAGAGTGCCCTGCATATTTCGTACAACTCTCTGCAGGACTATACCGAGTCCATGGTGGCGGCACTGACGCAGAACTATCCCGAATACGCCAACAAAGGCATCATAAAAAACGGCGAATACCAGCAACTCAACACTTCAGTCCTGCAGATAGAAAATGAGTTTTACGGCACCATCCGGCCCAAACGTCGAGTCAACAGCGGTGAGCGACCTGTAACCGCCCTGCGTGAGCGCGGTGTTGAATATGTGGAAGTACGCTGCCTCGACTTGAACCCGTTTTTACCCGTCGGCATTGACGACACGCAGATGAATTTCATCGACACTTTTCTATTGTTGTGCCTGTTATCACCGAGCGCACCAGACAGCCCGGCAGAATTTGAGCGGGTAGGCGCCAACCAGCAGGCGGTAGTTGAACAGGGACGCGACCCCAGCCTCAAACTGCAGGCCGCTGATGGCAAGGCACTCAACCTGGCACAATGGGGCGAACAGCTGCTCGACCAATGCGCGCCGCTTGCCCACCTGCTGGACCAGAACGTAACAGACAACCGCTATGTACGGGCGCTGAGCCAGCAGCGTCAGAAACTACGCGACCCGGATCTGACCCCCTCTGCAAAGGTGCTTGCCACCATGCGCGAACAGCATATTCCATTTTTTCGGTTCAGCATGAACCAGGGTTTAGCCCAGAAGGCCCACTTTGCCGAACATCCTTTGAGCGCTCAGGAAAAAGCTTTTTTTGAGCTCAGCGTTGCAGATTCGATTGCTGCCCAGGCGCAGATAGAAGCGAGCGACGAACTCGACTATGAAAGCTTTCTGCGCGAATACCTGAAAATCCCCAGCGTTGAAGCAAGCCAGGCTTGACCACAGATGAACTTTTTAGCGCACTGCGCACTGGCAGCGGACGCGGCAGAAACATGGTCGTGTACGCCTGAGCAGCGCGAGGGTCTACTCGCTGGTGCTGTTCTGGGAGATTTTGTCAAAGGTTATATCCCCACAGATTGGCCGCTGCCTCTCCAGGCAGGTACTCGTCTCCACCGCAAAGTTGATGCATTGTCGAACCGCAATCCGGCGATACGCGCCACGTGTAATCGCTTTCCCGCCCACCTGCGTCGCTACGCGCCTATTTTTGTGGATATGCTGGCAGACCATTGCCTCTCGCACAGCTGGGATGACTACTACGACCATAATTTAAACGCTTTCACCGATGAGTGTTATCAGGCCATAGACGTTTATGCGGTGCACCTGAGCGGCAACGCGGATCGCTTTTTGGACTATATGAAAGAGGTTGATCTGTTGGCCAACTATCACCAGTGGCCCCATATCTCCCGCGGTCTGGCGTCTGTGTTACGCCGCCTGGATCGCGCCCATTGGCTGGAGGACGTGGATAGCCACAGCTATGCTCTGGTAGCGGACAGCCAGGAGGATTTTGCGCAATACTTCCCGCAGCTGCGCAGCGCCTGGCAGGGCTGGAACGCGTTCAGCGTCTAATTTGCTTGAAGCAGGAGGACTCGCGCTAACGCTGCACTACAAAATTGGTGAACATGACATCATCAATGTGCCCTTCACCTTCTTCCCGCTCCAGAATCTCGCGCATTTCCTGTAAAGCTTCCACTTTGATGGTTTCACGCCCGGATGAGCTGGAAACCGTCGATTCATCCTGTCGAGACAGCAGCATCACCAGCGAATTGCGTAAAGCAGGCAGGTGATAACGCGCAGCGTACTCAGCTTCTTTGTTTGATACCCGTACGGTGACATCAGCTTTGATGTATCGCAATCTACCGCTGTCGGAAACCCCAAAATTGGTTACAAAACTGGGTTTGAGCTCAACATAACGCACCACGCCGCCAATCGCCTCCGGCACAGCTTCCGCTTCTTCCGCTTGCACGGGTATGATTGATGCCGCCAGTACGGCAAAACAGGTTATGGCACAAAAGATCTTCATATCTGCTCGCGATATCAGAGAATTTGTATAAGGATAGTTGACCCTCAGAGTTCCACCAGTACCCTATGGCAGCGCTTTACAAAAGGAAGCGTTGAATAATTATGATGATCAGGAAGGAAAATCGTTGAAAGCAGTTTTATGTCACGCATTTGGCCCCGCAGAAAGTCTTTCTCTGGAAGACGTCGCCAACCCGGAGTGCAAACCCGGCGGCGTTATTGTTGATGTGCGCTGCAGCGCGTTAAATTTCCCTGACGTCCTGATGGTGCAGGGCAAATACCAATCCCTACCCGATTTTCCTTTTTCACCTGGCGGTGAATTTGCCGGCGTGATCAGTGCTGTCGGTGAGGGTGTAGAAGGTTGGCAGGTAGGCGACGAAGTGTTTGGCGGCACCGGTCACGGCTGTTTCGCAGAGCAGATTTTTGTGCCGGCCACAGTACTGCGTAAAAAGCCCGAGTCTATGACATTTGCACAGGCTTCCGGCATCAGCACGACTTACGGCACCTCTTACTATGCGTTAAAGCAACGCGCCAACTTACAGCCTGGCGAAAACCTGTTAGTCCTGGGTGCTGCCGGCGGCGTCGGTCTTGCTGCAGTTGAATTAGGTAAAGCCATGGGCGCGCGCGTGATCGCGGCGGCAAGCTCAGATGAAAAATTGGAGATTGCGAAACAGGCCGGTGCAGATGAAACCATTAACTACAGCGATGGCGAACTCAAAGACAAAGTAAAAGCCTTAACTGATGGGCGCGGCGCAGATGTGATCTATGACCCGGTGGGCGGCCCTCTGTTTGATCAATGCATGCGAAGCATCAACTGGTACGGTCGCATTTTAGTGGTTGGCTTTGTGGGAGGCGACATACCCAGAGTACCCACCAATCTTGTATTGCTGAAAAGCTGCCAGATTGTCGGTGTATTCTACGGCGCTTTTTCGGCACGCATGCCGAAGGAAGCCCAGCAGAACTTTGCCGAGATCATGGACATGTGCGAAAGCGGCAAACTCAAACCGTTGGTAGGCAAAGAATTCCCGATGTCTCAATACGCTGAGGCGCTCAACTGTCTGGAACAACGCCAGGCCTTAGGTAAAGTGGTACTGAATATCTCATGAATTTAGGTTTTTCCCGGGGTCTCACCCAGCAATGGGCAGTGCTCACTACGTTGGTTTGTGGTTTTTTATTGTGCGCAGCTTTGTTCATGGAACACGTCATGGGCCTGGCGCCTTGTCCGCTGTGCATGATGCAGCGCTTATGGATAGCCATTGTTGGCCTGATAATCTACGCAAGCCTGTTACACAATCCACGCCTTGGCATCTATCCGTTAACTGGCATGTTAGCGTGTCTGGTCGGTGGCGGTTTCTCCATTCGTCAGCTGTGGTTGCAGAGCTTGCCCGCTGACCAGGTACCCGCTTGTGGCCCCGACTTGCAATACATGTTAGAAGCTTTTCCACTATCCGACGTGCTGGTCGCCATGACTTCCGGAACCGGTGATTGCGCCACGGTAAGCTGGTCATTGCTGGGCATATCGATTCCCGGTTGGGTACTGGCTGGCTTCGTCGCACTTTTTGCAATGTGTTTCGCTCAGTTGCGAGCCGGCTTCCGCTAGATCTATGACGCGCCAATAAACTGGCGCAATTGCAGATCACTGCTATCTTTCCTAGACCATTGAAGGTCCATCAGGCGAGGGAAAGATATGTCCGTAACAGCCACCACAACCGCCCCGACGAAAGAGCGGGACATCGCACAGGAATTGGGACGCAGCCGTTCAGCACTGCTGAGCTACCTGCTGAAGCTCAACAAGTGTATCGACGCGACGCACGAAGATCTGGTGCAGGCACTGGCTCAAAGATTCAACGAATTACTGGTCGACTACATCTCTTATGGCCATTTTGGCTTTCTGGATGTCTGCACACCCGAAGCACATCATCTTGCTGCGATCGACAAATCCACCCAACTCGCGCTGCGTTTCAGCGACAAGTACACCACGTCAAAACCCATTTCACTGACAAAAATTAAGGCCGATCTGGAAGCCTTAGCCTTCGCATTGGAAGTTCGCTTCGAGATTGAAGATGAGGTTGTCACCTCCGTTGCGGCTTGACGTTATGACTCGACTAACCCTCGTCGCGTTGGCGCTGATGACACTGTCTGCCTGCAGCAACAGTGATAAACCCAGCGGTAGCTGGGAATTAGCGACTCAGGGTTTTTACACCGGAGCCATCTCACGAAACGGTCAACTGGCCGTAGTGGGTTCCCTGAATCACGGCGCCAGCATGTGGCGCACCAGCGATAAAGAGCGTCTGTTTAACTGGTCTCACGCCAGCGGTGAGTTTGCTGAACTGGTTGCTGCCGGATTTTCTCCCGACGGTTCAAGGGCAGTAACAACGGACCCACGCACACTTGTGCTGTGGGATACCAGCAGCGGCCAGGCATTGAACTACTGGGCGACGCCTGGTGCGGTCATGGACGTCGCTGTACTGAATGACAACCGCCATGTATTGCTGGGTCTCAAAGATCACAGCGCCCTGTTGTTTGACGCTGTAAGCGGGGCCTACGAAAGCACTATGCTGCACGAAGGTCTGGTTGGCGCAGTGGA
>CBDUMB010000016.1:0-16101 GCA_965368205.1 uncultured Pseudomonadaceae bacterium
TCGAGCGGGATCAGAATGTCAGCAGGTGTTTCTGGAGCTGTAGCTTCTACCTCAGCCGTTTCCGTTTCAGGTGTTTCTGTTTCAGGCGCTTCGGTCTCAACCGGTTCAACTTCGACTGGTGCTTCTGCCAGAACCTCATTCGCGCTGGCCACTTCAGGGACTGATTCATCCGCTGAAGGTGTTTGAACCTGCTGCTCAGCAGCAAACGCTGCAGACATCATCTCGATATCCGTCAGACTGCGCTCGGCAACCAGTAATATGTCTTCTGCACCAGAGCTGGTTTCATCTGCCAGCCGTTCAAGGTAATAATCCAGCGCGCTGATCACATCAGCAAACTGATCTAACTCCTGCCATTCGGGGCGATACCCCTGCATCAGGCGAGTAGATATATAATCAGAAACACGTGCCAGCATCTCTATCGCTTTGGGCAGCGGTATAATTTCGAGGGTACTGGCTATATTCATCAATTTGCCTGGAACATCCTGCAGATGCCCGATGCTCCAGTGCGCGGTGACAAAATCGACAATGTTCTGCTTGATGACATCGAGGTCTTTACGCGCTTCGCGCAATACCTGGAGTTGTGCATCACTGGTTATCTGTTCAACTTCGGTCTGTCCGGAACCCTGAATAACGCTACTCAGATTTTCGTCAATCTGCACCAATGCCCCGGCAATGCTCTGCACCGCCTGAGGATCATCATCGCCGAGCACAACCAGGCTCTCAATAGCTTCAACCTGATCGACAACAATCTCCCGGGAACTTTCAAAACCCAGCAGCGACAATGTACTACCAATCTGTTTAAGTGGCGTCATCAGTAGACGCAACGCGTCCAGATCAATACTGTCTGCACGCACCAGCAGATCCAGTTTGTCTTTGACCTGACCGAGGTCTTCCTGCAACGCACCCGCTGCGCTTCCCAAAGCCTGTCGCCCGGAAATCGCCAGAGTATTGTTGCTGACATCGCGCGCCAACGCTTCCTGCAGACCGGTAACGGCCTCGCTACGATTATCCCGCGCTACGGCCCCATCAAGAAGCTGTTCAACCAACCCCATGTTGACCGGGCGACGCAAGGCCGCCTCACCATCTTTGGCCAGGTTTTTAATTTCAAGATCTACCCGACGCAGCAGTTTGACCGCTTCGCTTTCGAGTACACCGGTATGTTTTTTAAGGCTGTCGACAAATTCGGCAAACGCCTGCCATTGTCGCGCCAGGGGGGCACCATCGGTGACCTTCTCGAGGCCAATAGCAATTTTCCCCAGCGTACCCACCGCAGCACTACGATCTTCACCTTTGAGAATAGACAGCAACACATTCTGATAAGCAGATCGAATACGGATAACTTTTTCAGGGCCACCAATGGCATTGAACCGGGCAATTACCTGATCGCTGGCACCTTCCCGCAGACTGGCACCAGCAGGATCGATCAGCGGTGCCTGCTGCATAAGCTCGCGTATTTCGTTGACCAGAGGCATAGACGTGCTGACGTTGTCATCAGCACCACGCTGCAGCTCATCGAGATAGCCGGGCAGTTCCAGGATGCCCTGCATCAGCGCTTGACCGGCTGCTGCTTCATCTTCAATCGACTTCGCCAGCATGGCCTGTGCCAGCTGTTCCAGGTGATCCGCCAGCTGGGTGACCCCTTTGAGTTCGAGCATGACAAGCGTGCCGTGCACCTGGTGCAAACCGGTTAAACATGCGCGCATGCGCGTTTCATCATTACCCTGCTCGGCGTAGTCGTCGAGGGCAATACGCGCATCGTTCAATGTCTCGAGCAGATCAGCCTTGATCCAATCCAGGGCGAAATGTTCTCGCGCCGTAGCCATAAACTAGTCCTTAGTGAGCGCCTGTTTAGCTTGAGCTTGCGGGCAGCTTAAAGCCTTCCACAGATGCACGCATCTCGTTTGCCATGCCGGCAAGATTACCAATAGAGCTCGCTGTCAGATCAGTAGACTCTGCGGTTTGCGAGGTGATCTCCTGGATCACATTCATGGTATTGCTGACGTGGCCAGCAGTTGCCGCCTGTTGTCGGGCAGCATTGGAAATGTTCTGAATTAATTCAGCAAGGTTCGTCGAAACGCTTTCAATTTCTTCCAGCGCGACACCCGCATCCTGTGCACGGCGAGCACCATCAACAACTTCCGCGGTGGTCTGCTCCATGGAGATAACCGCTTCATTGGTATCCGTCTGGATGGTCTTAACCAGCGCAGCAATCTGCTTGGTTGCCGCCGAGGAACGTTCCGCCAGACGTTGTACTTCATCAGCGACCACTGCAAACCCGCGTCCGGCATCACCGGCCATAGAGGCCTGAATAGCCGCGTTCAACGACAGGATGTTGGTCTGGTCAGCAATATCGTTAATCAGGCTTACGATGTCGCCAATTTCCTGGCTCGACTCACCCAAGCGCTTGATCCGTTTTGCTGTTTCCTGAATCTGGCTGCGAATGCTGTCCATGCCGCTGATCGTATCCTGCACAACATGTGAGCCTTTGTTGGCAATCTCTACAGCACGTTCCGCAACAGAAGCGGATTCAGCAGCATTAGAGGACACCTGATCGATCGATACCGCCATGTCGTTGATCGCCGTAGAGGCTGCACCAATTTCTTTGGCCTGATTCTCAGCTGCAGAGGCCAGGTTACTGGCTGTACCCTGAGTATCACCTGCGGCTTTAGCCACCTGTACCGACAACGAATTGATATTCGATACCAGCCCGCGCATCTGGTCGATGGCGAAGTTGATGGAATCTGCGATGGCACCGGTGAAGTTTTCCGTCACGGAGGCGTGTACGGTGAGGTCGCCTTCAGCCAGGTCTGCCAACTCATCAAGCAGTTGCAGAATAGCCGCCTGGTTACGCTCGTTCTGGGCTGCCTGTTCGTGCAACTGAGCACGCGTGCTGCCGACCATAACCACGCCGATGATTGCCATCAGCACAACGCCTAGAACGGCCAGCATGAGTGGCGGACTGTCCAACACCGACACTTCGCCGACAAAAATAAAATACGCCATACCTGCAAGAATGCCTGCCATGGCAACCATTAACATAATCAGTAACGGTGATAACTTCCCTGAATTCATATCCTTTTCCTGCTACGCCTTATCTGCTTTACCTAATGCAACATCAAAAAACTTTTCGTCTTTCAAAATTGCTTTTAACTGGACCTCGTGAAAAACGCGTCCACCATGCCGAAACGCGCCGGTGACGTAGGGGCCTAAACCACCTAACTCCTTACCGTCGCTCTCTTCATAACTGTCTTCCAGAAAATGTTGTATGCCCAACGACTGCTCAACCAGCAGCCCGGCAACAATGTCATCTTCTTCCACCACCAGAACCCGCCATTGATTCGCAGGCAGCGTTGTTGGCAGCTGTAAATATTCGTGCAGACTGATCACCGGGATCAGACGGCCACGCACGTTGGCGATGCCCAAAACCCAGGGTTTTACCGCGGGCAGAGGTGTCATTCGGGGTACCGGCATCAGTTCTGAAACCTGACCCAATTTGGAGACCAGGCGGGTACCGCCCACCAGGAACCCAAGTCCCTGCCACTGCGCCTGCACCTGCTCTTTGTGCGGCAGCGGTGCGGCGTTTTTGAACGTGGCTGCTTTGATATCCTGCAGGATATTGAGGGCTTCACTGTGTGCCATATCGCCGCCTAACTCGCTAACAAGCCGTTTACGGTGCTGATCAGAGTTCGATCATCCACCGGTTTGGTCAGATAACCACAAGCACCCTGGCGTTCACCCCAGACCTTGTCTGCATCCTGATCTTTGCTCGACACAATAATCACCGGAATATGCCGGGTATGATCATTTCGGGTAATCTGCCGGGTGGCTTGAAATCCGTTGATTCCTGGCATTACCACGTCCATCAGAATGATGTCCGGCTGTTCCTCTGCCGCAATTGATACACCATCCGAGCCAGTAGCAGCGGTCAGTACCTGGTGGCCTTGGCGGGCCAGAGTATTCACCATCTGATGCGTCTCAGTTGGTGAATCGTCTACAACTAAAATTCTAGCCATTTGAAAATTGACCTCTGCGGGACTTAGTGAACCAGGGTACGAATCGTACCCAGCAGCTCATCTCTGCTGAACGGCTTGGTAATATATTGGTCGGAGCCAACAATTCGCCCTTTGGCTTTATCAAATAACCCATCTTTGGATGACAACATCACCACCGGAGTGGCTTTAAATTCGCTGTTGTTTTTGATCAGTGCACAGGTCTGATAGCCGTCTAAACGCGGCATCATTATGTCGACGAATATAATCTCGGGGCGCGCATCGGCAATTTTGGCCAAAGCGTCAAAACCGTCTGTTGCGGTGATGACATCGTATCCTTCTTTGGTCAGTAGATTTTCCGCGCTGCGTCGGATTGTCTTCGAGTCGTCTATGACTAAGACTTTCACGCCTTGAAGCTCCTCTTCCATCAATATTATCCCTTTTCATAAAGGCTTGTTTTGCGCTGTGAGCCTTGCAGCAGGCTGCTGCGACTAAAACCGCAATTAAGCTGCTTAACTAACTTGCTCAATCCAGCGCGCAGCACCCGTGCGCGAACGCTGCCATCCTGTTGCATATGTTGTAACACGCCACCCTAGACGTCGCTATAAGCACACAGTCAGAAAGGGATTTTGTTCTCATTTTAGTTGCCTAACTCGTCTAGCAATGGGAAATTTGCACGCTCACTCAACCATTATCTGGTAACACATGACCCAAGTAGCCATTGTCATGGACCCGTTAGCGTCTCTGGCGCTGAAGAAGGATTCAACCTTAGCCATTATTCGTGCCTGTCAGCTGCGCGGATTAGATGTTTTTTATCTGCGCCAGGAGGACCTGCACCTGTGGCAGAACGAAGCCTGCGGCATGATGTCGCCTCTGCGCCTGCGCGAGGACTTCTGCGCAGGCCTGGATGCCAGTATCGCTGGTGAGGACTGGTTTGAGCTTGGTGAAGAGACGCGCAGACCGCTCAAAGACATGGACATCATCATGATGCGCAAGGACCCGCCGTTCGACATGGAATACATCTACGCCACTTACCTGCTGGAACGGGCGGAGGAACAGGGCGCTCTGGTGATCAACAAACCGGCCTCGCTGCGTGACTGCAACGAGAAGTTTTTTGCCACCGCCTTTACCGACTGCATCCCGCCACTGGTGGTCAGCCGCCGGGCTGACATCCTCAAAGCCTTCCATGCTGAGCACAAAAACGTCATCTACAAAAAACTGGATGGCATGGGTGGCGCCTCCATTTTCCGCGTTATGGAGAACGACCCCAATTTATCTGTGGTGATCGAGACCCTGACAGAACACGGTACCCAGCAAATCATGGCGCAGGTCTACATTCCGGAGATTGTCGATGGCGACAAGCGCATACTGCTGGTGGATGGTGAAGCCGTGCCTTATGCACTGGCACGGATACCCTCAGCGGGTGAGACCCGTGGCAATTTAGCCGCCGGTGGGCGCGGTGAAGGTCGTCCGCTGACCGATCGCGACCGCATGATCGCTGAGCGAGTCGGTCCCGAGTTAAAGCGCCGCGGGCTTATGTTTGTGGGTATCGATGTGATTGGCGACTATCTGACCGAGATCAACGTTACCTGCCCAACCTGCATACGGGAACTGGACGCACAGTTTTCTCTAGACATTGCCGGTAACCTTATGGACGCTGCCTTGTCTAAAATAAATCTAAACTAAACTGTTATTCGACGACATACGTAAACGACCTGAATACGAGCCATGGCAATCACATCTATTTCATCCAAAGATCGTCTCAGCTTTGCGCTGTTTCTGGCCATCAGCCTGCACGCGGCACTCATTCTGGGCATTGGCTTTTCTTCAGAGCGCAACACGGCGGAAAATCTCAGTATTGATGTCACTTTGTCCGTTGCCAATGACGTTATCGCACCCGAGCAGGCGGATTTCATCGCGGCGACCAATCAGATCGGCAGTGGCAGTGAAGCCGAAATTATGGAGATGACCACCACCGAAAATGCTGACTTCTTCAGCAACGAGTTTCAGACCGTCATGTCCCAGGCCACACCGGTGCCTGAAGTCACCACAATGTCCCAGGATCTGCTGACCACCACGGCAACCGCACCTGAAAAGGCTAATTCAGATCTTGCCGAACTCACAGAGCTGCTGGAAGCCGCGCCTACCAACCAGTTGGATCGCGAGAAGCTGGTCCAGGAGATTGCCAGTCTCGAGGCGCGTATCGCACAAGACCAGCAGGCGCTCGCAAAAATGCCGCGTACCAAGCGCCTAAGCAGTGTGACCACGCGTTCTGCCTCGGAAGCCGCCTATCTCAATATGTGGCGACAGAAGTGCGAGCGTATCGGTCGCAGCAACTACCCGGCTGGTGGGCTTGAAGGCGAAGTTTTGATGTTAGTATCGATTCTCGCCGATGGCACATTGGAAGAAGTACGTATTCTTAACTCCTCAGGACACCGAGAACTGGATCAGGCTGCACTGGCAACGGTGCGGCAGGCTGCCCCTTACCAGCCCTTCAACGTTGAGATGAGAAAGGCTTACGATCGTTTGGAGTTCACCCGGACCTGGCAGTTCTCTAAATCAGGCGCAGCCCTCGGCCGTTAATACCCAAAGATGAATCTGAAACATCAATTCCTGCTGGCCATGCCGGGCTTAGGTGGCGACTATTTTGCCAATACTCTGACCTACATCTGTGAACACAACAAAGATGGCGCCATGGGCATCATCATCAATCGACCCAGCGATATGTCGCTCATGGAGCTGCTTGCCCAGGTCGGGCTACCCGCTAATCACAAGTTGCTCAACACAAAAGTTTTCGAGGGCGGTCCGGTGGCCGTCGAACGCGGCATGGTCTTACATTCCAGCAACCGCACATTTGAATCCTCCGCTGACCTGGGCGCAGGCTTATGCCTGTCCACTGCGATGGAAGTACTCGCTGCAATCGCCAACGATGAAGGCCCTGACCAGTATCTCGTAGCCCTGGGTTACGCCGGCTGGGGCGAAGGACAGCTGGAAGACGAAATCGCCAACAATGTCTGGCTGACTGCACCAGCGGATCAGGCTGTGCTGTTCAAATCCGCCTGGCAGGACAAATTAACCGACGCTGCGGATCTACTTGGCATCAACCTCAATCTGATTGCGGCCAAACCCGGGCATGCCTGACAGTTCTAATAAATTGCAGCCTGCGATTGTTGTGGTGGCATTTGATTTTGGTCTTCGCCACATCGGTGTAGCTGTGGGACAAACGCTGACAGGCTCTGCCAGAGGTATCGGCACCCTGGTTGCACGTCAGGGCAAACCCAATTGGCGCGACGTGGATAAAATGCTTGCTGAGTATAAACCCCATCAACTGCTGGTCGGCCATCCACTGAATCTGGATAACAGTCGTAACGAAATTACCGAAGCCGCGACACGATTTGCAGCAAAACTGGCTGCGCACACAGGCCTACCAACCGAGTTACACGACGAACGCTTGACCACCAAGATGGCCAAAAGCGGCCTGGCCGAGGCAAAGGCCATGGGGCTGGCCAGCACAGATCACGAACTGGCGGGCTGCCTGATTCTGCAAAGCTGGCTGAACGAACGGATTACCGCCGGAAATTGAAAGCAGCTTCGTCCTCGTCTGCCTCGATAGACAGATGATCGACCCCTTCCATGGGATTACTTTTCGAATCCGCACCCAACTTGATCATCAAGCGTAAATCGTTCGGCGAGTCGGCACTGGCAATTGCAGAATCGTAGGTAATCTCTCCCTCCGCATACAGTTTGTACAGCGCCTGGTCGAAGGTCTGCATGCCTTGCTGCGTCGAGTTAGTCATCAGCTCTTTAAGCAGATGCACTTCACCTTTACGGATATGATCAGCCATCAATGGCGTATTAATAAGAATCTCAATGGCGGCACGACGCCCCTGACCATCTACGGTTGTCACCAGCTGCTGCGCAACCATGGCTTTGAGGTTCAAAGACAGATCCATCCAGATCTGGCTGTGACGGTCACTGGGGAAAAAGTGGATGATTCGATCCAACGCCTGGTTCGCATTGTTGGCGTGCAGAGTACACAGACACAAGTGGCCGGTTTCGGCAAAGGTCAACGCATGCTCCATCGTTTCCCGGGAACGTACCTCACCGATCATGATGACATCTGGCGCCTGGCGCAGAGTGTTTTTCAGAGCAATTTCGAAAGAATCTGTATCCACCCCAACTTCGCGCTGGGTCACAATGCAGCCTTTATGCTGGTGCACAAATTCAATAGGGTCTTCGATACTGATGATGTGACCACTGGAATTTTCGTTGCGATGGCCAATCATGGACGCAAGCGAAGTTGATTTACCCGTGCCGGTTGCACCGACAAAAATGATCAGTCCGCGCTTGGTCATCGCCAGATCTTCGATGATGGGTGGTAATCCCAGGTCCGATACCCGCGGAATATTCACCTCGATCCGTCTGAGCACCATTCCGACAAGGTTACGCTGGAAAAACGAACTGACCCGGAACCGACCTAAGCCACGGGTATTAATCGCAAAGTTACATTCATGTTCTTTATCAAATGTCGCCTGCTGCTCGGGATTCATAACCCCATAGACCAGTTCTTTGGATTGCTCCGGCGACAAAGACGACTTACCCGCTGCATAGAGTTTGCCATTCACTTTCACCATCGGCGGCTTACCAGCGGTGATAAACAGGTCCGAAGCACCTTTCTCCACCATGAGTTTGAGCAACTTGTCGAATTCCATGCCTTAGGCACTCCTGTATCGGGTTGTCATCAGACGGCTAACTGCCACCTGCATTGACTAAAAGTTTTCCGGGATCTTGGCTTTTTCTTTTGCAGTATCTCGGGTGATCACGCGTTTCTGTACCAGCTCTGACAGACATTGATCCAGAGTCTGCATGCCCACACCGGCACTGGTCTGTATCGCCGAATACATTTGCGCCACCTTGCCTTCGCGAACCAGGTTCCGAATGGCAGGGGTACCAATCATAATTTCATGTGCAGCCACCCGCCCGCCGTTAACTTTCTTGAGCAGGGTCTGAGAAACCACCGCGTTAAGGGATTCTGAGAGCATTGAACGCACCATGTCTTTCTCTTCAGCCGGAAAGACGTCGATAATTCGGTCGATGGTTTTTGCCGCAGAGGTGGTGTGCAACGTGCCGAATACCAGGTGACCCGTTTCTGCAGCGGTCAGCGCCAGACGGATAGTTTCGAGGTCACGCAATTCGCCAACCAGGATAATATCCGGATCTTCCCGCAGGGCGGAACGTAACGCCTCATTAAAACCATGGGTGTCACGATGCACTTCACGCTGATTGAGCAGGCACTTCTTCGACTCATGCACAAATTCGATAGGGTCTTCGATGGTGAGAATATGGTCATACCGATTATCGTTGATGTAGTCGATCATCGCGGCAAGCGTTGTACTTTTACCTGAGCCTGTCGGTCCGGTAACCAGAACCAAGCCACGGGGTACCATCGATACATCTTTAAATACCTGGCCCATACCCAGGTCTTCCATGGTCAGGACCTTGGAAGGAATGGTTCTGAAAACCGCGCCTGCGCCGCGATTCTGATTGAAGGCGTTCACCCTGAAACGAGCGACACCGGGTACTTCAAATGAGAAGTCAGTTTCTAAGAATTCTTCGAAGTCTTTGCGCTGCTTGTCATTCATGATCTCGTAGATCAGACCATGCACTTCATTGTGCTCAAGCGGCGGCAGGTTAATACGTCGAACATCGCCGTCCACACGTATCATGGGCGGTAAGCCGGCTGATAAATGTAAATCAGATGCGCCTTGTTTGGCGCTGAAGGCGAGCAGTTCAGTTATGTCCATGAGCGGTCCCTGTCATTTACCATTGAATCACGCCGCTTACTTGCTGCGCGCAGCGTTATACTATGCCCTCATACCGCCTCGCACCACGCCTTAACCCGCTATCTAAAGCATAAGGCGTGATGGGTTTTCGACTATGCGAACCGGTTAACACTGACTGTGGGACATTTGTGCAATCCATCAAAACCAATTTGGACGCCCTGCAAGCGCGCATTATCAAAGCTTGCAGCCTCGCTGACCGTGACCCGGCACAGATCACTCTGATTGCCGTGTCAAAAACCAAACCCAGCAGCCAGGTCCGTGAAGCGGCAGCACTCGGTTTAAAACATTTTGGCGAAAACTACCTGGACGAAGCTGTCACTAAAATCTCCGACTGTGCAGACCTCAAGCTGAGCTGGCATTTCATCGGCCGCATCCAGAGCAATAAAACCCGCACCATCGCCGAACAGTTTGACTGGGTACACACCCTGGACCGCAGCAAAATCGCCCGCCGCCTCAATGAACAATGCCCGGCAGGCAAACAGCTAAACGTGCTGCTGCAGATCAATATTGACAAAGATCCTGCCAAAGCCGGTGTCAACGCAGATGATGCAGACCAGCTGCTCGCAGAGGTCAGCAAGTTACCAGCCTTACGCCCCCGTGGATTGATGACGATTTTATCTCAGCAGGCAGACCCTGTGGCCAGTTATCAATCCATGGCACAATTGTCAGCTCGACTGGCAGAACAGCTCGGTGACAACCAGCAGCAGGACTGGGGCGCGTTATCGATGGGCATGAGTGCCGACATGGACGCTGCCATTCTTGCAGGTGCCACACATATTCGCATTGGCACCGCATTATTCGGCGCACGAGACGCATAAATTTTTCGGAGAATATTTTGCAGACATCGGCAGACACGCGTCTGGCTTTTATCGGCGCGGGCAACATGGCCAGCGCAATGATCCAGGGTCTATTGCGTACCGGTATCAAGGCCGCGCAGATCAGCGTTGCGGATCCTGTGGCCGATGCGCGCGACCGCCTTGCGGAGCTGGGCGTGGCGACATTCAGCGACAACAATCAGGCGGTTGAAGGTGCCCAGGCTGTGGTTCTGGCAGTGAAACCTCAGGTCGCACAAGAGGTGGTGCAGTCCATAACAGCGCTCCAGCCTGAGCAACTGCTGGTGTCAATTGCGGCCGGCATCAATCTTGCCAGCCTCACTCGATGGACCTCTGAGCAGCAGCCAATTGTTCGCTGCATGCCAAATACACCCGCCCTGCTGGGTGCAGGTGTCAGCGGTCTGTATGCCAACAGTTGCTGCGATGCCAGCCAACGCAGCCTGGCCGAAAACCTTTTACGCAGCGCCGGTACAACGCTTTGGGTCAAAAAGGAATCGGACCTTGACGCCGTGACAGCGGTGTCCGGTAGCGGGCCGGCCTACTTCTTTTTACTCATGGAGGCCATGATAGACGCCGGCGTAGATCTGGGCTTGGATCGAACCAGCGCAACCGAGCTCACCTTGCAAACTGCCTATGGCGCCGCATTAATGGCTCAACAAGGCAACACAAACCCAGCCCAGCTGCGACAGAATGTCACCTCTCCCGGCGGCACCACTGCCGCGGCGCTGGATGTTATGTTAACGGCTGGCATGCCCGATACAATCAAGGCAGCGTTACAGGCGGCACAACAGCGCGCAATTGTTATGGCGCAAGAATTTGGTGGTAATCCCTCATGAGCAGTTTGACTATCGTTTTAGACTTTGTCTTTCGTTTGGCTTGCCTGTTGTTTCTTACACGTTTTCTGCTGCAGGCCTGCGGTGCTGATTTTTATAATCCGATCAGTCAGGCTGTGGTGAAAGGCACCGACACAGTCTGTGCACCATTGCGCAAGATGATCAAACCTTTCAAGAACCTGGATTTTGCTTCTTTCATTGTTGCCTGGCTGGTCAGTGCCCTTGGTGTTGTCGCCTTCAGTTATCTGGCTTTTGGTAGTGCGCCCAGTGCGCTGACCGTGGTCTGGGCCGGCATGATCAAAACACTGCTGGTGCTGCTGCAGTTCTACAAATGGACAATCATCATTCTGGTGATCGCCAGCTTTATCGCGCAGGGTTCTTACCACCCCGCGCTTGCCCTGCTGAATCAACTTGTGGAACCTGTCATGGCTCCGGTACGCCGTATTCTACCCAGTCTCGGACCACTGGACCTGTCGCCTATGGTGGTTCTGCTCATTATCATTCTGCTTGAAGATATCCTGATCAGGTCCTACATCTAGGCTGCATGAACATGACGCTGCCAGCAGATTCCGTGGGATTGGTATCAACGCAAAAGTTTGTCTATGCACAGCCTTTTACGCTGTGTTGCGGGCGCGATCTGCCAGGATTCGAGCTGGTCTATGAAACCTACGGCACGCTCAACCCGGAAAAAACCAATGCAGTGCTCATCTGTCATGCCCTGTCAGGCAATCATCACGCTGCTGGCTATTACGATTCAGACCCTAAACCGGGTTGGTGGGACAGCTGCATCGGGCCAGGCAAACCGATCGATACAGAAAAGTTTTTTGTCGTCAGCCTGAACAATCTCGGTGGCTGCCATGGCAGCACGGGCCCGTTAACCATCAATCCGTCTACACAACAACCTTACGGTCCGGACTTTCCAACCGTGGTGGTACGCGACTGGGTAAACAGTCAGGCGTTGCTGGCCGACCACCTGGGGGTGCGGAAATTTGCCGCGGTGATTGGCGGCAGTCTTGGCGGCATGCAGGCGATGCAGTGGTCTATTGATTTTCCGGATCGCATTGCATCCGCGCTGGTAATCGCTTCTGCCGCTAAATTATCCGCGCAGAATATTGCGTTCAACGAAATCGCTCGACAGGCAATTGCTGCGGACGCCAGCTATTTTTCCGGACACTACAGTGAACATGACAAAACCCCCTCTAAAGGACTGGGTCTTGCGCGCATGATTGGCCATGTCACGTATCTGTCCGATGACGGCATGCGGGAGAAGTTTGGTCGTGAACTGAAATCCGGAGACCCCAGCCAGGGTGGCGACGTTGAATTCCAGGTAGAGAGCTATCTGCGTCATCAAGGGCAGGCGTTCTCGCAACGCTTTGATGCAAATACCTATATGCTGATGACCAAGGCGCTGGACTACTTTGACCCCGCCCGGGAACACAACGATGACCTTGTGGCGACACTTGCTGTGGCCCAAGCCAAATTCCTGGTCATCTCATTCACCAGCGACTGGCGCTTTTCTGTTGCCCGCTCCAAAGAAATTGTCGATGCGCTGGTTGCGGCGCGCAAAAATGTCGCCAGCGCCATCATCAAATCAGACCACGGCCACGACTCGTTTCTGCTGCCCATTCCACGTTACGTTGACGTTCTGACAACCTATCTGAATAGAATCTATCGCGAAACCTGTGAGGTGGACACATGACTTTGCGGGCTGACCTGGCGGTAATTGCTGACCTGGTAAACCCCAAGGCACGGGTGCTCGATCTTGGCTGTGGCGAAGGTGAGCTTCTCGCCTATCTGCAGTCTGACAAGGAAGTCAACGGCTACGGGCTGGATGTGGATGCAGACAACATCCGAGTTTGCCTGGAGAAAGGTGTAAACGTTATTGAGCAGGACCTGGACGCAGGGCTAAGCAACTTTGCCGACTCAAGCTTTGACATGGTGGTCATGACTGAAACGCTGCAATCTGTGAAATCTCCTGAGCAGCTTTTACAGGAAATGCTGCGCATCGGTGACGAGTGCGTTGTCACGTTTCCCAACTTCGGGCATTGGCATTGTCGTGCGCAACTGCTGTTGCTGGGACGCATGCCGGTCGCCAAACACATTCCTCACAGCTGGTACAACACACCCAATATCCACCTGTGTACTTTCAGAGACTTTGAAAATCTCTGCAAGTCTCTGCGCCTGCAGATTATTGAGCGACGGGTTGTCGATCATCAGCATATCGAACGGCCGTGGGGCAAACTGATGCCTAATCTATTTGGGCCTGTTGCATTTTACCGACTGGGCAAACCTTCATGATCAACTCTCGGAACTGGACGCTTCTCGTTTTAATACTCAGCAGTTTGCTGGTGACACCCGCACAAGCCGAACAGAAAATTGTATTCAGCGACTATGAGGTTCACTACATACTACTGCCAACAACTTTTCTGAAAGCGGACATAGCTGACAGATACAATCTTCGGCGCAGCAAAGATCGGGCCCTGGTGAATGTCTCTGTACTCGATCTGCAGGGTTCACCGGTACAGGCAGAAGTTCGCGGCTCCTCAGAAAACCTGCTGGGCCAACGTCAGAACCTGACCTTCGATGAGGTCATAGAAGGCGAAGCCATCTATTATCTGGCACTCCTGCGTTACGCTGATGAAGAATTTCAACGCGTCACCTTAAACGTCGTGTTACCCAACGGCGAACTGGCCGAGATCAAGTTTCAGCAGAAAATGTACTGGGAACGCTGATGCAGGTTGTTTTAGCCAGTGGTAATGCCGGCAAGCTGGCAGAATTTCAAACTCTGCTCGCAGATACACCACTTGAGGTTACTAACCTGTCGGCTGCAGCACCGGAATTTGAGATGCCAGAGGAAACCGGTACAACGTTCATTGAAAACGCGTTGATCAAAGCCCGCGCGGCGGCGCAGGCGACGGGTTTTGCTGCGCTGGCAGACGACAGTGGTCTGGTGGTGCCTGCGCTTGGTGGAGCGCCCGGTATTTTTTCAGCACGTTACGCCGGCAGACATGGCGATGACGCGGCAAACAATCAGAAACTGATCGAAGCCCTGAGGGGCGAAGTACGGCGCGAAGCCTATTTTTATTGCGCCATCACGCTACTGCGACATGACCAGGATCCTACGCCAGTCATCGCCGCGGCCGCATGGCACGGCAAGATTCTTGATGCGCCCAGAGGCGAACAGGGATTCGGTTACGACCCGCTCTTCTGGCTAGCCGATCACAACATGTCTTCAGCAGAGCTGCCTCGCGACCTGAAAAACCGTTTGAGTCACCGAGGCCAGGCCACTGCCGCCCTGCTGCGGGAGATCCGGGCCGGGCTGTAACCATGCTGCCGCATCCCGCCGCCTACATTCACTTTCCCTGGTGCGTTCGTAAATGCCCGTACTGCGACTTCAATTCTCACCCGCTACGCGATCAGGATGACTTCAGTGCCTATACCCAAGCGCTGATTAACGACTGGCAGACACAACAGCGCAGCTTCGAAAGCGCAGCACCTTTCCACAGCGTATTTCTCGGCGGTGGTACACCCAGCCTGTTTAAACCCAGCCAGATGGCACCCATCCTCGAACAGCTCTCGTTAACCGCGGATGCTGAAGTCACCATGGAAACCAATCCGGGTACGACCGAACATCATCTGTTAGGTGATTACCTGGCAGTGGGTGTTAACAGGCTGTCGATTGGCGCGCAGTCATTTGACAATACCCAACTGCAGAAACTGGGCCGTATCCACAACAGCAAAGAAACCTATGGCGCCTATGAACAGGCGCGTCAGGCAGGCTTTGCGAATATCAATATCGACCTGATGTGGGGTCTGCCGGAACAGACCGTTGCAGCAGCCCTTGAGGATCTTGATGCAGCCATTGCACTTCAGCCAGAGCACATTTCCTGGTATCAGCTGACCATCGAGGCAAAAACAGAGTTTGCTGTCCGCACACCCATACTACCCAGGGACAATGTGCTTGCAGATATTGAGGCACATGGTCTTATGCGTTTACAAGCAGCTGGGTATCAGCGGTACGAAGTGTCTGCGTTTGCGCGCAGCGGATATCAGTGCAGGCATAACCTGAACTACTGGTCTTTTGGCGATTATGTGGGCATCGGTGCTGGCGCTCATGGCAAGGTCACTCATGACAGCAAAGACGGTCTAACCATTGAGCGCACACAGAAGGCCAGTCAACCCAGGCTCTATCAGGCGTCACCGGATGAGACAAGTGTTAACCCGGTGACCCTTGCTGAACGGCCACTGGAATTCATGATGAACGTACTGCGCCTGGTTGATGGCGTTGAAACCTCAACTTTCCCTCAGCGCACTGGTCTGGATTGGACAGTTGTTGAAGACACCTGGCAGCAGCTGGTTTCCCGGGGCCTGGTAAGACAGGATCGGATTGCCACGACACCTACAGGGCTGAGGTATCTGGATAGCGTTCTGGCGGAATTCTTAAGCCCGGGCTGAGCGGCGATAAATCAGGTCGTGAATTTCGTGGCCCAGCTTCTCACCTCTTCGTTCAAACTTTGTTGTCTGGCGCGCACTGTCTGCCACCAGCTGCTCATCCGCCTGACGGATATGATCAACTTCAACAACAAAATCTTCACTAGCGGCA